>NZ_JBQXYF010000010.1:0-226020 GCF_052645355.1 Halomonas sp. V046 | reverse complement strand
GACGATGGCACGTTCAGCGTGGTGCTGGACGAGCCCCAGCTCGACGGCGAGGCCCTTGGCGTCACGCAAACCGACACCTCGGATAACGAATCCGCGCCGGCAAATGCCACGGCACCCGATGCTACCGCCCCGGCAGTGGGGCTTGAACCGATCACCACTAACGATGCTACCCCCGAGCTCACTGGCACCGTCGATGATCCCGACGCGACCATTACGATCAGGGCGGACGGCGTTGATTATGACGCGACCAACAATGGCGATGGCACCTGGACACTGGCGGACGACACGCTGGAGCCGCTAGTGGAAGGTGCGAACAACGTCACGATCACGGCCACGGATCCAGCGAATAACGTCACTAGTATCGATGCAGTTGTGAATGTCGATCTTACTGGCCCAGCCGACGGCGATGGCCTCAATAGCGTGGCTTTTGAGGATGGTGGCGATAATCAACTGAGCGCCGCTGAAGCAACCAGCGTCACCCTGAGCGGTGTGATCGAAGTGGGCAGCAGCATCGACAGCATCACCATCAGTGATGGTTCGACGCCGCTGGCCGTGAATTCGGCGGATATCACGGTGGGTCCGGACGGTGCTGTCACGGTCGTGGGCCAAGACCTCAGTGGTCTGGTCGACGGCGAGCTGACGGTGACCACCACGGTGACCGATGCCGCGGGTAACACCGGCACGATTACTGATACCACCACGCTGGATGCAACGGCCCCGACCGTGGCTTTGGACTCGGCCATCACCAACGACACCAGGCCGGCTCTGAGCGGTACCGTCGATGACCCCGGCGCGACCATTGTGGTCACGGTGGACGACGTTGATTACGACGCGACCAATAACGGCGATGGCACCTGGACGCTGGCGGATGACGCGGTGCCAGCGCTGGGAGAAGGTGATACCACCATTACAGTCCTGGCCACCGATGCGGCGGGGAATAGCCGCACTGTTACAGGTGTCATTGTTATTGATACCGTGCCTCCGGCGACAGATGACGGCTTCAATAGCATTTCCTTCAACGATGGCAATGGTGTTATCGACGGTACGGAAGCAGGAAGTGTTTCTCTCACCGGGAAGGTGGAGGCAGGGAGTTCCGTCGACAGTATTGTCATCAGCGACAGCGACGACGGCACTGCGGATATCGCGCTAGACCCGGCTGATATCACGATTGGTGCGGATGGCACCGTAACCGTGGGCGAGCAGGATCTTGGCAGTCTGACCGATGGCCCCATCACCGTCACTATGGGTGTAACGGACGAGGCTGGGAACTCGGGTAGCGTATCCGATACCACGACACTGAACGCTGTCGCCGATGATCCGATCGCTGTGTCGGCGGGTAGCTCGCTATTAGGCCTTGTTGGCCTGGAGGCCCTGGGGGTAATCGACCTGAATGATCAGGATCTGGCGGCCTATGATCAGGATGGCGATCTTCGCCAGGTCGTCGTGACCAATAGAGCACTCTTGGGTGTATCCCTCAGCGCTATTGGACTCGATTATTCGCAAGCCTTGGCTGGCGAATTGGGTCTCTCTGTTGTGCCTGGCTCAGACTCAGGGGGACTCGGATTACTTGGCCCTCGTTCTTGGTTGACCATTACGGCGACCGATGAAGGGGACATCGACAACCTGGCTATCAACGAATTCCTGGCCACGGTTCATTACGCTGACAGTGCTATCGACCTCTCTTTACTGGGAAGCACTACTGTAGAGGTGGAAGATAGCCGTGGGGCTGGAGATTCTGACAGCTCAGGAAACCTGTTAGGCCTATCGTTGTTGAGCCTGGACAATACGCCTGATTATATTCAGGAGGGTACTACTGGCGACGATACCCTGATCGGTGATGCAGGGCACGATCGGATCTATGGCTATGACGGCAATGATACTCTGATCGGCGGTGGGGGAAGTGACATCCTTCGTGGCGGTGCCGGTGATGACTTTATCCAGATCGGGGACGACGGCTTCGCTATGGTCGACGGGGGAGATGGCTTCGATACCCTGGAGCTCGATGGCGGCTTCGATCTAGATGTCACCCAGGTTCAAGGAGAGTTACGGAACCTGGAGAGTATTGACTTGGGTGACGGTGATGGAGGCTCAATGTTGACCCTTGATGAGTCCGAAATAATCGAGTTGACGGATAGCGATAACGAACTTCAGATTACGGGCGATGAGGCTGATACTCTGAACGTATCGGGAGCCGTCTCTACGGGAAATCAGCAGACCATAGATGGCTCCGTCTATGCTGAATATCAAATTGGTGATACGGCCTTTATGGTCGATGACTCAATTAAAGTGGAGGTTTCCTGATTCGCATTGTCCGGGCGTCGGTAAGGGCTAATGAATGCTCAATTAGCCGAATCGGCTTCCGGATTTTTACGGCACCATCACAAAAGGTCTTGGCGAGAATTAAAGTATTTACAGTGGCCTTGTGGATGCTGCCAGGAGTGTCATGTGCAATGACGTTGGCTGAGGCCGTTGGTCAAGGATTATCCGTCAGTCCAACCGTACTGGGCGCGGAAGCTGAGGTGCGTACATATGCCACAGAAGTGGAGATAGCAGAAGATAGCTACTGGCCGTCAGTCAGTATGTCTGCTGGGCCGGAAAACCAACTTTTTGGGGAACTTGGTTATGATATTACCGCTGCCCAGGTGTTGTATGATTGGGGCCGAATTGCCGCCCAGATAGATACATCATCGGCCGAGTATCGTCAAAGCCTTGCCGATCTAAAAGTGACAATTGATGAGGTGTCTCTCGAAATTATAGAGCTATACCTGGATGTGATTGCGGCACAGAGAAGAGTAGCTGTCGTAGAGGGTTATCTCGCCCGATTGGACGCTCTCACGGCGATGACGAAAGATCGGGATCTCAGCGGATACAGCGATCGCAGTGAGAGTGAACGCGCTAATCTTGACCTGGCTCGGGCGAAGGAGCAGTTATCCATCGAGCGGGGTGCGTTGAGTGATGCGCAGAGTCAGCTGACACTGCTATTGCAACGCGAGTTCTTGTCGATGCAAGAACCGTCACCACACGACTTTCTGTCGACGATTGCTTCGCCAGATGTTCTCAAGGGTGCTATCGATGAGGCTCCTGTGTTCGATAAGAGCCAAGCCGGGGTTGTAGCTGCCAAGGCACACCTGGATGAATCTCGTGCGGCGCTTCGACCCCAACTCAACCTGGAAGGGTCGTTGTTGCGACGTGAAATTGGTGGGCGGATTGAGGATGACCAGGTCATTGCACTGCGGCTGAGCATGGACCCGATACAAGGCCTGTCTAACTGGCGGCGGAGCAAGGCCGCATCACAGCGGTTGGAAGCCTCTCAGTCACGCCGAAGAGCCACACACCAGGAGCTGGAGCGATCGCTCAAGGGGTTGCTGGATCAGCGAGAGGTAACGGCGTGGCGCCTGGATGATCTGGAGCAGCAACTGCTCAGCGCCAGCGGCGTAGTGGAAACCTATCGAGAGCAGTTCGATGCCGGGTTACGCGATATTGCGGATCTGTTGAGTATCGAGAGAGAGCGGTTCGAGGTAGATCGTCGGCGGGTTGATATGAGAATTCAGCTGTACCGTTTTCAGTACCAGGCGGCTTCGCAGTTAGGCAGGCTCGACGCGGTGCTGTCTGGCCACTACTCGGGGCGCTATGCCATGGAGAACGATGATGGCCGCCCATAAGACGACCGCCAGAGATCCGCTTCGCGAAGGGCTAGTGTTGCTTTGTGAGCAATTGGGCCACCCCACCAACGTTGCCGAGTTGGGAGACGGCCTTCCTCTTCAGCACGGTCGGCTGCCCCTGACTCATATCCCACGTGCCATGCTTCGTGCTGAGATGAAGGCGCGCTTGATAGAGGCGTCGGTCGATACGCTGATCGATGACCTGCTGCCGATATTGGTGGAACTTGACGATGGGCGCTGGATAGTCGTCGCTTCTCGTACGAACGATCAATTTCTGATGTTAACTGTTGAAAGTGGTGGAGGGTCAGAGACATGGTCGGTCGCCAACCTTCTACGGCGCCATACCGGCCAAGTTGTGGTGGCACGCCCTCAATATAAGCCTGACGACCGCGCTGAGGGTTACGCTAGAGAGGCGAGTGAGCATTGGTTGAAAGGCCCAGTGAGGCAGCGCTGGGGGGCCTATACGGAAGTCGGAATAGCCGCGCTCATGGCCAATTTTCTGGCCATCTCTACGGCAATTTTTGCGATGCAAGTCTACGATCGTGTCGTTCCCAATGAAGCGTTCTCTACGTTGTGGATACTGGCCAGCGGCGTAGGCCTGGCGATTCTCATGGAGTTCTTGCTACGCAGTCTACGCGCGCACCTCCTCGATGCTACCGGGAAAGGATTGGATCTCGAGCTCTCGTCACGACTCTTTGACCAAGTTATGCAGCTCCGGCTCGCTGCCAAGCCAGGGTCTACTGGCGCTTTCAGCAGCCAGATTCGTGAGTTTGAGTCAGTCAGGGAATTCCTGACGTCCTCTACCATAGGAGCCATCAGTGACCTGCCCTTTGTCGTGCTTTTCCTGGGCGTCATCTTCTACATCGGCGGCCCGATGGTCTGGGTGCCCATCGTCGCCATTGCGCTGATGGTTGTTCCAGGACTCTTGGCCCAGCGGCGGCTGGCGACACTATCGCGCCAGAACTTGCGAGAAGGCGCCGTGCGCCAGGGCGTACTGCTGGAGACCATTGAGCATTTGGAAACCGTCAAGGCAACGCGCGCCGAAGGCCGCCATCTAAAGCTCTGGGACGACCTTTCTCGAAACCTTGCAGAAACCAGTGTGCGCCAACGCAGCTTATCGGCACGGCTCTCGTTCGGCGCCGCTAGCGTGAACCAGCTGGCGTACATTGGCGTGGTGATTGTCGGGGTCTACTTGATCGCGGCGGGCGAGCTTACCGTAGGCGCCCTGATTGCCTGTACGATCCTGACGTCGCGCACTGTCGCTCCCATGGCCCAGATAGCCAACCTGTTGGCCCGCTGGCAACACGTCAAGGTCGCCCTGGAAGGCCTGGACGCGTTGATGAAAGCGCCCGTGGAGCGACCGCCTGGACGCCACTTTGTGCGGAAACCGAGGCTTCAGGGAAATTATCGGCTGGAAGGCGTCTCGTTGTCGTATCACCAGGACTCGCCTGCTGCTCTGTCGCTTGACCGCCTGGAGGTTGAGGCCGGAGAACGCGTGGCGCTGCTTGGCGGTAATGGCTCAGGCAAGTCTTCTTTGCTACGCCTGATGGCTGGGCTGCTTGAACCTGGCGCAGGCAGTGTGATGATCGATGGCATTCGCATGGAGCAAGTTGACCCGACCGACCGTCGCAATGCTATCGGCTACCTGCCACAGGATATCGCTCTTTTTCATGGCACACTGCGGGATAACCTCACCCTGGATGGCGCCGCCCATGACGATGATGAATTACTCGAGGCACTTGGCAGTGTGGGCCTAGGAAGCTTCGTGGAGCGTCACGCCCTCGGCCTCGATATGCCCATCGCCGGAAGTGGGAGTCTGTCCGGCGGTCAGCGACAGGCCGTCGGGCTGGCTCGCTTGATCCTTCAGGACCCCCGAGTCGTCCTTATGGATGAGCCCACTTCTGCCTTTGATCAAACCAATGAGCAGCGGGTGGTGAGCTTCCTTGGGGCATGGCTCGCAGGACGAACCCTTGTTGTATCAACACATAAAAAATCGCTACTGGCGCTGGTAAGCCGAGCGGTGGTTCTAAGAGATGGGAAGCGGGTCATGGATGGCCCATTGGATTCGGTGGTTAGCGGAAATCGCGTGAAAGCACCTGTTCGACGCAACCATGGAGATCAAGCGGATGGCATCGAGAGTCGCACAGCAACGCCAAATTCTTGAACAACTGCGGACCAATGCCCGCCCGCACCGTGCGACCCACCCGGTACTTTGGGTCTGCGTACTGGTGATTATTGGCTTTCTCTTCTGGGCATCCTGGGCAACCATTGACGAGGTAACTCGTGGTGATGGAAAAGTGGTTCCAATGTCACGAATGCAAACCATCCAAAGCCTGGAGGGAGGGATACTCCATGAACTATTGGTTCGCCGGGGCGACCGAGTCGAGCAGGGGCAGGTGCTGCTACGTCTTGATGATACACGGTTTCGTAGCGCCTATTGGGAGACACAGAGTCAGATTCAGGTGTTGCGGGCAGCCATCGCCAGGTTGGAAGCCGAGGTGCTAGAAAAAGAAACTATCGAATATCCTGAAAGCATCGACGTTGAAGGAGAGCTAGCGCGGTCTGAACGCCGGCTATTCGATGCCAGGCGGAATCGATTGGTAGAGGCGGAAAATTCCATCGAGAGAGAAATGGCCATTACACGGCGCCAGATCGACATACTGGAACCGTTGGTTAAGCGTCGTTCAGTCAGCGAGATGGAGTCGCTAAAACTGCAGCAGAGCATTGCGTCACTGGCGGGAAAGTTGGCAGAAATGCGTAACACATATGTTCAGGATTCCTATGCCGAGCTCGCGGATAAGCAGGCAGAACTATCGACACTAGAGAAGACACTGTTGCAGCGCACTGATCAGTTGGATCGCACCGAGATCGTGTCGCCTGTCCATGGGAGAATCAACGACATAATGATAAACACAGTTGGTGGGGTTGTGCAGCCAGGTGAGCCTATAATGGACATTACTCCACTGGGCGACCAATTGCTGATTGAAGCCCGTATACGCCCAGAGGACGTGGCATTTGTTGCCCCTGGGATGTCGGCAAGTGTGAAACTTACAGCCTATGATTATACGATCTACGGCGATCTATCTGGCACCGTAGAACAGATAAGTGAGGACACTATCGAAGAAGACACGCCACAAGGAAAGAAGTCCTTCTACGAAGTGTTGATACGCACAGGCCAAGCACATCTCGAACGCCACGGCGAGCAGTTGGCGATACGCCCCGGGATGGTGGCACAAGTGGATATCCAGACTGGTGAACGGTCACTGCTTAGTTATCTGTTGAAGCCTCTTGTGAAGGCGAAGTTGTATTGAGCTGAAAAGGCGAGATGCCGGGAGAAAGGAAACGGCCCAATCGTGGCGATGATGGGCGAGAGGCTGATCTCTCCACGTAGCCGGTTCGTTGGCCGCGCCGGGCGAGATGAAACTGACCGGCGCACTGTTTTGGGGCAGCCTGGCCGAACAGGCCGAGACGCCTGATCGCTGAGCGTTGGATTAGACTAATTCAATGGAGGTAGTTTGCACCGACTTTTCAACGACAAACGTTGGGGGCTATTTTCTTATGCTTTTAATAGTCCCTTTTGCCATTCGTCCGCCTCAAGTTTGCCTAAACTGTGTCGATAAGACATATATTGATTACCGATACCTACCTCTTTGGATGTACACGATGGCAAAAGACGGTTCAGGTTCTGGCGCGCCGCCGACGCTGTCAGCGGCTTTGGGAATCGGCAAGGTCGCTCCGCACCCCGCCGTCGTGGCGGGACTGCTGCTCGACCGTGCGCCGGTGGGCCTGGCGTTGCTCGATAGCAACGATCGCATCCTGTGGTCCAATGAGGCCCTGACCTCGCTTGCCTGCCCTACTCGGGGCGATCTCGGCGGGCGTCGCGTGAACGAGCTGTTGCGCCCCTTCGGCCACATTCTCGGCGAGCGGGTGGGGTATAACACCTTGACCCTCGGGCCCGAGTGGCAGCAGGCCTGGCTGCTGGTGGACGATCGCGTCGGTTCGCGTCTGGGACTCGTTTCCCTGGTTCCCTTTGAGCCCGACCGGGATGCCGGAAAGACGTTGCTCACCTTCGTCGATCTCAATGCCGATTCCGAGGCGGTGGTGGACGGCCGCCAGTCCGATGTCGGGGGTATCGCCAGCGCCTGGATCTTCGAGGATCGCTTAAGCCACGCCTTCGAGCGTGCCGAGCGCCTCGGCCAGGGCCTGGCGGTGATGATGATTCAGTTGCATGGGCTCGCGCCGGTGGTCGCCGCCAGCGGCGCCGAGATCGCCAGTCGAGTGTCGCGTCGGGCCGGGCGTCGCCTGGCCAACACCCTGCGTCGGGAAGACAGCCTGATCCAGCTCGATCGCGACCGCTGGGGGGTGCTGCTCGAACACCCGATGAGCCCCGAGAACCTGCACGTGATCGCCGAGCGCTGTCAGGAAGCCCTGGAACCGCCCTTCACCTTAGCCGGCCATGCTCCGGTATTGATCGAACCACGCATTGGCATCGCCCTGTGTCCGGAAGACGGAGACGAGCCGGAGGTGCTGTTGATGCACGCCGAGCATGCGCTCGAAGAGGCCGCACCCGGCACCCATGCCTTCTTCGATGGCAGTCTGCAGCGCTGGATCACGGAGAAGCAGACGTTTCGTCATAGCCTGCAGGAAGCGCTGCTGTTTCCCGCTCAGCACTTTTCGCTGGTCTTCCAGCCCCAGTTCGACTTGGTATCGGGGCGCTGCTGTGGCCTCGAGGCCCTGGTGCGTTGGCGCCACCCCGAGCGCGGTGAGCTGGGGCCGGATGTGTTTCTGGCCTTGGCCGCGGAGATGCAACTGGCGGATCGGCTGGATCGCTGGGTGATTCAGCAGGTCATCGCCCAGCGCAGGCTTTGGGCCACGTCGGGATCCAGCCTTGCCGAGGTTGATATCGCGGTGAACGTGCATGTTCAGTTGCTGGATCAGGAGGCCTTCGACCGCCGAGCGCTCGACCTGTTCCTGCGCCAGCAGGGCGATGAGTCACTCAACTGGCTGAGCCTGGAGATACAGAGCTCCGGCCTGAGCGCGATCGGCGAACGTCACTCCCATTTGTTGCGACGCATCGTCGGCCTCGGTGTGCGGCTGACGGTCGATGGACTGGGGCGCTCACCGGTCGACCTGTTCGGCATGGCGGTGTTGCCGGTGTCGCTTGGCAAGATCGGTCGCGAACTGGTGCATGCGCTGAGCGAGGCGCGGCCTTCGTCACGCCAGAGTCTGGCGGCGCTGACGCAGTCGCTGCTGGCCCTGGAGCTCGACAGCGTGGTGGTGGGGGTGGAAACCGTCGAACAGCTGTCGACGGTGCGCGAGGTCGGGTTGCTGCGCGCCCAGGGCAACTTGCTTAGCCAGCCGCTGGCGCTCGATGCCCTGGAGGCCTGGGCCGCCGCCGGGAGTCATCCGTTCTCGCCGCTCTAATGTTTGGCAGGGCGTGCGTTTGACAGGGTCCTCCAGTGAAAAGACCGCGACGCGATGCCCTGGCATCGCGTCGCGGTCTTTTCGTTCGCTGCTAGGGTTTTGCGCCAGGGTTTGCGCCCTTGTGCTTCGCGGCGAGTCGGCGCCCGGTGGTGCCCTCAGGCCGAGGTGCTCAGGCGCGGCGATTGCAGCCGGGTCAGCCCATCGGCGCGATAGACGCCGGCGTCGGCGATCTTGTGGATATGGTCCAGCATGCGCTGGTTGTGGGCCATGCGCAGGCTCAGCAGCTCGCCGCAGCGCAGGTTGGCGCGGGCCACTTCTCGGGCAACAGCGAGGGTCGCCTGCCAGCGCTCTTCACAGCCCGCATCGATGGCGGCTTGGCGTGCGCCTTCGCGGGTGTCGCCGTAACCCAGCCGACACTGGACCTCGTGGCGACGCTCTTCGGTCTGGGCCAGCATGCGCTGCAACAGGGTCTTGTCGTTGGCGAGCGTGGTCAGCTTGTCGCCGTCGACCTGGCCCTTGATCAGGCACTCCTGTTCCTCGCCCAACAGCGCGAGCAACTGCATCAGCCGCTCGTGCTGTTCATCCAGCAGCTTTGTCAGACTCACGCCTTGCCTTCCTCATCGAGCATCTCGCGGACGCTCTTGAGCAGTCCCTCGGCGATGCGCTCGGGGTGAACTTCCAGGCGTCCATCGCGAATCGCATCGCGGATCTCGGCCACGCGAGCGGTGTCGATGTCGTGGCTGGCATCGCTGGCCGGCCGGCTCAGCTGGGTGGTGCTGGAGGGGCCGTCGCCCCCAGCCGCCGCCTTGTCAGCGGCGGCCTTGTCGCCGGCGGGCTTGGGGCCTTGCGCCGGGTCCGCGGTGGTGGGGCGTGTCAGCGGATGTTGGGAGTCGATTTTCATGGTCGGGGCCTCGTGACCAATGACGGTGTGACCAGGATGTGACCAAAAACGTTGTCACCAGGTGCGTTGTTCTCAGTATCGGCCAATGTCGGGTGGACTTTAATGCCGAGTCGCGGCCTTGTCTCGTCGATAGCGCTTTCAGTCTAGCGGATTCCACCTACCGGTTCAGAAGGTCACCGACAGCAGTCCCGGCCCGGCTACCCGGGCTTCCTGCACGTCGCGGTTGGCGAAGCGCACCCGCACGGTGTCCCCGGCGCCGCCTTCATCCAAGGCTTCACCCTGGCGGCGAATACGAAAGCCCTTGCCCTGCGCCTGGACGCTGACGGCCTGGCCGCGCTGTACCAGCCGCGGTGTTTCAAGGTGGTAGGCCGATAAGCTCTGGCCTTGGCGCATGCGTCGCTTCGCCTGCTGTCCGATGGCCGCCTGCAGGTCGGTCAGCGATTGGGGCGGCAGGCGGCCGAGGTCGACCCTTTCGCGGACCAGCATATCGGCGCTGATGCGCTCGCCTGGTTCGATGTCCCGGGCGGCGACCAGGTGGGTGCCGTAGACCGTGACCTCGGCCTGAAGGTAGCGCACGCGGCGGCCGTCGAGACCACAGCGCACGCCCACCGACACTCGACCGAGGGGGCGTGCATCGGGGCGCGGCAGAAACACCTCGGCGTCTTCGCAGGCCGGGAAGTGCGCGGCCGGCGGGAAGACCTCTATCTGGACGTCATCGCCGAAGGGCAGCGCATGCTGGTACAGGAAGCCTTGTACCTGCTGGATCAGGCTGTCTTGGGTGGCGGCGCCCGGATCGCGGGGGCTGGTGTGCTGACCTTGCGCCGGGGGCTGTGCCTGGGCGGCCGCGGCAAGCGTCGGCAGGGCCAGCAGGGTCAGCCACACCAGCCACACCGGCAGAACCCTCGCCATCGATCGTGTCGGCCGCGCTCTGGGGCCGGCCATGGACAAGACAGATCGTTGCGAAACACAAGGCACCATCGACGGCCTCACAGGCAGAAGGAACAAGGGCGCTCTGCCCCGAGTGTCCCACGAGTCTAGCGTCCAGGGCGGGTGGGCATCGCCCGAATTGGCGATGGGAAAGGGGGTTGTTCATGCCTTTGGCCTGACAACGCTGTCGCTATTCTCCATCGTCGACACCTTCCCTTCTGTGAAGGCGACCCGGATTGAGGAGTCAGCGGGATGATCGATCAGCTCGAGGCGTCGCTCGCCTTTCATCAGCAGGCCCTGTCGCTGCGTAACGAGCGCCAGAAGGTGTTGGCGAGCAATATCGCCAATGCCGACACGCCGGGCTACAAGGCGCGTGATCTGGACTTTGCCAAGGCGCTGGAAAGCGCCCAGCGCCAGTCGGGCAGCGATGGGCTTGCGCTTTCGCGCACCTCGGCCCACCACCTGTCAGGCCAGGGGCACGCCTCGCCCGCCGCCCGGGAGCTTTTGTATCGCGTGCCCGATCAGCCGAGCCTCGATGGCAACACCGTGGACATGGACCGTGAACGCAGCGCCTTCGCCGACAACACGGTGCGCTACCAGACGGCCTTGACCCTGATCAACAGTCGCATTCAAGGCCTCAAGCAGGCCATGCAGCCAGAACGCTAAGCCTTTCTCCCACAAGGAGCGTGACCGATGTCGATGTTCTCCGTGTTTGATATCGCCTCGTCGGCGATGAGCGCCCAGTCCCAGCGCATGAACGCCACCGCCAGCAACCTGGCCAACGCCGACAGCGTCAGCGGCCCCAACGGCGAGGCCTATCGCGCCCGCCAGGTGATGTTCGAATCCCAGACCGCCGGCGCCGCCGGTATCGGTGGCGTGCGGGTCAGCGAGGTCATCGAGGATCCCTCGCCGATGCGTCAGGAGTATCGGCCGGAGCATCCGCTGGCCGATGACGAGGGCTATGTGGCCATGCCCAACGTCGACCCGGTGGGCGAGATGGTCAACATGATCTCTGCCTCACGTTCCTATCAGGCCAACGTCGAGGTCATGAACACCAGCAAACAGCTGATGCTCAAGACGCTGACCCTGGGTGAGGGCTAAGACCGTGGCCAATACCATCGATGCAAGCATCTATAACGGCGTCAACGCCGCCGCGGCCAGCGCCAGTTCCAGCAAGGCCTCCGAAGAGCTCGGTGACAACTTCATGACCATGCTGGTCACCCAGCTGCAGAATCAGGACCCGCTCAACCCCATGGACAACAGCGAGATGACCTCGCAGTTGGCCCAGATCAACACCGTGTCGGGGATCGAGGATCTCAATGCGTCGCTCGCGGCCATCACCGGGCAGATCAACGCCGGCCAGGCGATGCAGGCGACCTCGCTGATCGGCAAGGGCGTGCTGGTCCCCGGCGATCGCTTGCTGCTGACCCAGGCCGAGGATGGCAGTCAGATCACCACGCCATTTGGCATCGAGCTCAATCAGCCCGCCGCCAACGTCAAGGTGACCATTACCAACCAGTCCGGGGAAGTCATCAACAGCTACGACATCGGCCCGGCATCCTCGGGCGTCGAGTCGTTCCAGTGGGATGGCCTGACCGATGACGGTGCGGCCACCGTAGAGGGCGCCTACCACGTTGCCGTGGAGGCGACCGGAGCCGATGGCGAAGCGCTCGAGGTCGGCACCCTGAACTACGCCATCGTCGGCGGTGTGACGCCGGCCGATGAAAACGGCCGGGTGGCTCTCGATCTGGGTGCCGTCTATGGCCAGGTGGGTCTTGGCGATGTTCGCCAGATCCTGTGACCGCGCCGAGCGATCGACGCTAGCAACGACGCCGAAAAAACGACGCTGGATGAGGTCGAGAACAGCGCAACCTACGCAGAGGAATGACCAATGGGATTTTCACAAGCGCTCAGCGGCCTGAATGCCGCCGCCAACAGCCTCGATGTGCTGGGTAACAACATCGCCAACTCGCAGACCGTGGGCTACAAGAGCGGCAGCGCCCAGTTTGCCGACGTCTTCGCCAACTCGCAGATCGGCCTCGGTACCCAGATGTCGGCCGTGCTGCAGGACTTCAGTGGCGGCAACCTGGAGTCCACCAACCGCCCGCTCGATCTTGGCATCAGCGGCGACGGCTTCTTTCGCATGGAGCAAAACGGCCAGGTCGTCTACTCGCGTAACGGCCAGCTGACCCTGACTCCGGAGGGCTATCTGCAGAACGCCCAGGGCGCTCGTATCATGGGGTACGGCGTCAATGCCGCGGGGGCGGTCCAGGTCGGCGGCCAGCCGGACATTCTGCAGGTCGGTGCCGAAGAGATGCCGGCCAGCGCTACCAACCGGGTGTCCTCGACCTTCAACCTCGATTCGCGCAAGGAGGCCGGCGTCGACCTGAATCAGGTCAGCCTGACGGACCCGGCCGGCAACAAGGTCGACGTGGATTATCACTACTCGAACAATTTCACCGCCTATGACTCGCTGGGCAATCCGCGCAACGTCACCGTCTACTACGAGAAGACCGGTGCCAATAGCTGGTCGGCCAAGACCGCCATGGACGGTAAGGTGCTGATGGACGGCGCCGCCCCCCAGAGCCTCGACATGACGTTTACCCAGAACGGCCAGCTGGCTACGCCCGACCCCGCCCAGTTCGCCATGACCTTTGCCAGCGACGACTTCCTCGATGGCGCCGCGGCAGACATGAACCTGACCTTCGACGTCGCCGGCTCCACCCAGTTCGGCAACGAATCGAGCACCACCGCGCTCAACCAGAACGGCTACACCTCCGGCGCCCTGGTCGGCATCACGATCCAGGACGATGGCACCGTGGTGCGCAACTACGCCAACGAGCAGTCCCGGGCCGCCGGCCAGATCGCCCTGGCCAACTTCCGCAACCCCGAGGGCCTGAAGCCCATGGGTGACAACGCCTGGGCGGCCACGGACGCCTCGGGTCAGGAGCTGGTGGGGGCCCCGGGCACGGGCCTGCTGGGCGGCATTCAGTCCGGTGCGGTGGAGACATCCAACGTCGACATGGCCCGCGAGCTGGTCAACATGATCGTCACCCAGCGCGCCTACCAGGCCAACTCCCAGACCATCAAGACCCAGGACGAGGTCCTGCAGACCGCCATCAACCTGCGCTAAGGAGCCCTGAGCCATGGATCGACTTCTGTATACCGCCATGAGCGGCGCCCGCCAGAGCATGGAACAGCAGGCGGTGGTCAGCCACAACCTGGCCAACGCCTCGACCACGGGCTTCCGGGCCCAGCTGCAGGCCATGCGAGCGGTGCCGGTGGAAGGCGACGGGCGCCTGGCGACCCGCGTCTCGGTGGCGGCTTCGACCCCTGGCTCGGACTTTTCCCCCGGCGCGATCACCCGTACCGGCCGGACCCTGGACGTGGCCATCGACGGCAGCGGTTTTCTGGCCGTGCAGGCCGCCGATGGCAGCGAAGCCTATACCCGACAGGGCGACCTGCAGGTCGACGGCAACGGCCTGTTGATGAGCATGGGACGCCCGGTGATCGGCGAGGGTGGCCCGATTCAGGTGCCGCTGGAAGCGGAGGTGTTTATCGGCGCCGACGGCACCCTCAGTGGCATCGGCATGGGCCAGGATCCTGACTCCCTGGCCGAGATGGGGCGCCTGAAGCTGGTCGATCCGGGCGAGGCGGGGCTTTTGCGTGGCGCCGATGGCCTGTTTCGTGCGCCCCCCGACGCCGCCGGCAATTCGGCGCCGTTGCCGGCCTCCGACGCCGTGACGGTGGTCAGCGGGGCGCTCGAGGGCAGCAACGTCAACCCGGTGGAATCCATGGTGGCGATGATCGATGTGGCGCGGCGCTATGAGCTGCAGACCAAGATGATCAGCACCGCCGACGAAAGCGCCCAGCGCGCCAATAGCCTGCTGTCGCTCAACGGCTGATGCCGATGAGCCACGCCAGGCCCGAGTGAATAGCCCCTCAAGGAACCCCCGATGATCAAGTCACTGTGGACGGCCAAGACCGGCCTCGAGTCTCAGCAGGTCAAGCTCGACGTCATCTCCAACAACCTGGCCAACGTCTCGACCAACGGCTTCAAGCAGTCCCGTGCCGTGTTCGAGGACCTGTTGTATCAGAACCTGCGCCAGCCCGGCGCCCAGAACAACGTTCAGGATCGCCTGCCCTCCGGCATGCAGGTGGGCAGCGGTGTGCGCCCCGTGGCCACGGAGCGGCTGCACACCCAGGGCGGCCTGGAGGCGACTCAGAACTCTCGCGATCTGGCCATCAACGGCAAGGGCTTCTTCCAGGTGCTGATGCCCGATGGCACCACCGCCTTTACCCGGGACGGCAGCTTCCAGCTCGACGAAAACGGCCAGATGGTGTCGGCCAATGGCTATCCGGTAGAGCCGGCGATCATCATCCCCGACAACGCCCTGTCGGTGTCGATCGGCGAGGACGGCATCGTCTCGGTGACTCAGCCCGGCACCAGCGAGTCCGACGAGATCGGCCAGATCACCCTGTCGACCTTCGTCAACGCCACCGGGCTGCAGTCGCTGGGCGGCAACCTCTACGCCGAGACCTCGTCCTCCGGGCCGCGCAACGAAGGCATCCCCGGCATGAACGGCGCCGGCCGCCTGCTGCAAGGCTATGTCGAGACCTCCAACGTCAACGTGGTCGAGGAAATGGTCAGCATGATCGAGACCCAGCGCGCCTATGAGATCAACAGCAAGGCCGTGCAGACCAGCGATGAAATGCTGGCGCGCCTGGCTCAGCTGTAAACCCGGGCGCACCTCGGCCCGCTAGCCATCACGTCAACCAGCCCCATCAATCGTCTCGCCCGGAGTTCGCCATGCGCCCCCGCTTCGTTTCCGCCACTTGCCTCACGCGCCCCTTGCTGGCGCTTGTCGCACTGGCCCTGCTCGTGCTGTCGGGCTGCGCCCAGATTCCCCATGCCTCGGTGGTAGGCGAGCAGGAACAGATCACCATTCCCGACCGGCCGCTGCCGGTGGCCAATGGTTCGATCTTCCAGAAGGCCCGGGGCTACCAGCCGCTGTTCGAAGATCGGCGTCCGCGCGCCATGGGTGACATTCTCACCATCGTGCTCGATGAAGAGGTCAGTGCGAGCAAGAATGCGCGCTCCAACGCCGACCGAGACGGCAGCTCCAACCTGACGTTCACGGCCGTGCCCGAGGGCCTCGAGGAGCTGATGGATTACGGCTTCGAGATCGATGGCAATTCGGATTTCGAGGGCGGCGGCGGGTCCGAGGCCAACAACTCCTTCACCGGCACCATCACCGTCTCGGTGGTCGAGGTGATGAACAACGGCAACCTCAGGGTGCGCGGCGAGAAGCAGATCGCGATCAACCAGGGCACCGAGTTCATCCGTTTCGGCGGGGTGGTCAATCCGCGCACGATCACCGCCCAGAACACCGTGCCGTCGACTGCCGTCGCCGATGCGCGCATCGAGTACGTCGGCAACGGCTACATCAACGAGGCGCAGTACATGGGCTGGATGCAGCGCTTCTTCCTCAACGTTTCGCCGTTCTAGGGGCTCGTCATGCGTAATCCTGTGACACGTCGCCCGACCCTGGTGCTGGGCTCGGTGATGCTGGTGCTGCTGGGGGGCCTGATGATGTTCTCCGCCGTGGCCAAGGCCGAGCGCATCCGCGAGCTGGCGTCCTTCGCCGGCGTGCGCGACAACCAGCTGGTCGGCTATGGCCTGGTGGTGGGGCTCGACGGCACCGGCGATCAGACCATGCAGGCGCCGTTTACCGGCCAGAGCCTGAACAACATGCTGTCTCAGCTTGGCATTACCGTGCCGCCGGGCACCAACATGCAGCTGCGCAACGTCGCCGCCGTCATGGTCACCGCCGACCTGCCACCGTTTGCGCGGCCCGGTCAGCGCCTCGATGTGGTGGCATCATCGGTCGGCAACGCCCGCAGCCTGCGCGGCGGCACCCTGCTGATGACCCCGCTCAAGGGCGCCGACGGCGACGTCTATGCGCTGGCCCAGGGTAACCTGCTGATCAACGGTGCCGGCGCCGAAGCCGCCGGCAGCAGCGTGCAGATCAGCCACCAGGCCGCCGGCCGCATCGCCGGCGGCGCCATGGTCGAGCAGGAAGTGCCACTGGCCCTCGGCGGCGCCGATGGCGTGCTGGAGCTGCACCTCAACGAGGCCGATTTCGGCACCGTGGAGCGCATGGTGACGGCCATCAACGGCGCCTTCGACTATCCGGTGGCCTCGGCCCGCAATGGGGGCGTGATTTCCCTCAATGGCCCCACCAACGCCAACTCGCGGGTCAACTTCATGGCCCGGGTCGAGAACGTGGAGGTCAACCCGATGCCGGCACCGGCCCGGGTGGTGTTGAATTCACGCACCGGCTCCATCGTGCTCAACGGTGCCGTGACGCTCAATCGTGCCGCCGTGGCTCACGGCAACCTGTCGATTGTCATCGACACCGCCTTCGGCGTCAGCCAGCCGGCGCCCTTCAGCGATGGTGGACAGACCGTGGTGGTGCCGGATGCCGACATCTCCATCGAGCAGGAGCCGGGCACCCTCAAGGTGGTCGAAGGCGCCAACCTGCTCGACGTGGTGGACGCCCTGAACGCCCTCGGCGCGACTCCCAATGACCTGATGGCGATTCTCGAAGCGCTGAAGGCGGCGGGCTCGCTCAGGGCCGAGCTGGAGATTATCTGATGAGTCTGTATTCGGCAGTCAACCCCCCGGCGGGTCTGGGCGGCGCAGGAGCGACCGGTGGCCTGTCGGCCTCGGGGCTGAGCGGCGCCAGCTTCGCCACCGGCGCTTCCGGCCAGGCCGGCTTCGCCCTGGACCTTCAGGGGCTGGAGCGGCTCAAGACCAGCGCACGCAACAACGAAGGCGCGGCCGCCGGTGAGGCGGCGCGTCAGTTCGAGGCGCTGTTCATCGACATGATGATGAAGAGCATGCGCGAGGCGATGCCGAGCTCGGGCCTGACCGATTCCAAGGAAACCGAGTTCTACCAGACGCTGCTCGACAAGCAGTGGTCCCAGACCATGGCCCGGCGCGGCATTGGCCTGGCCGATCAGCTGCTGTCGCAGTTGGGTGCGCCCCAGGCCAGTGAGCGCGGCGACCAGATCGAGCAGTTGATCGCCGGTATTCCCCGCGGTACGCCGCGGCCGCTGTCCAACGCCCTGCGCGAGGACGCCGTGGCAAGCGTGGAGGAAGTGCCGCAGCCACAGAGCTTCCTCGACGAGCTGGGCGCGGTGGAACAAGGCATGAGTGCGCCTCAGGCCCAGGCCAGCATCGCCGGGGTCGAGGCCCGCGACACCCCCGACCACGTGCAGGCCTTCCTCGACAAGCTGGCTGCTCCCGCCCAGGCCGCGAGCCGCGCCTCCGGGGTGCCTGCCGAGCTGATCCTGGCCCAGGCGGCGCTGGAAACCGGCTGGGGCCGCCACGAGATCGCGACCGGTAGTGGCGCCAACAGCTACAACCTGTTCGGCATCAAGGCCGGGTCGTCGTGGAACGGCGCCACCACGCGTATTACCACCCATGAGGTCGAGGGCGGCGAACGCCTCAAGATCCGCGACGACTTTCGCGTCTATGGCTCCTTCGAAGAAGCCTTCACCGACTACGCCAGGTTGATTTCGACCAACCCGCGCTACGCCGCCGTGGTCGATGCCCCGGACGCTGCCGGCGCGGCGATGGCGCTGCAACAGGGCGGCTACGCCACCGACCCGGCCTATGGCGCCAAGCTGATCGCCGTGATGCACAGCATGGGGCCGCTGGAAGCCGCACCGGGCGGCGGTGACAACATCCGCCTGGCGCGCTGGGCCGAGCGTGCACCTGAGCCCGCTCCAGCGCCTGCCAGGAGCCAGGCCGAGAGTGCCATTGCAGCCGCCGTTGGCGCCTCCCAGGGCACGTCGAACGGCTCTTCGACGAGCCCGTCCGGCAGTTCGGCTAGCACCCAGAGCGCCGATAGTGTCGATAGCGCGACCACCAGCGGCGCCGATGACTGGCTCGCCCAGGCCGATCTGATGACTCCGACGGCGGTGTTCTGAGGGAGCGGGGCACAATGACATTGGCGGTGCCGCCGACGGCGGCAGCGACGCTGGATTTTCCCTCAAGGATTGTCGGCCGCGGCCGATAACCGAGGCATAGGCGCAAGGAACCCAATCATGAGCATGTTCTCCATCGGCCTGAGTGGTCTCAATGCCGCTCAGAATGCCCTCGGCACCACCAGCAATAACATCAGCAACGTCTTCACGCCGGGCTACAATCGCGAGATCACCGTGCTTGGGCAAGGCGGAGCCACCAGTGGCGTTCAGGTCAACGATATTCAGCGCCAGTTCAATCAGTACGTGGCCGACCAGTTGAACGCCGCCAAGAGCGCCACCTCGGCGCTGGATGCCTACCAGACCCAGATCAACCAGATCGATAGCCTGCTGGCGGATCAGGACGCCGGCCTGGCGCCGCTGATGCAGGGCTTCTTCTCGTCCATGGAAGACCTGGCCGGTGCGCCATCCGACCCCGCCGCGCGCCAGGGCGTGCTGGGCGCGGCGGATACGCTCTCGGCTCAGTTTCGCGCCTTCGACGGCTATCTGCAGGACATGCAGCAGGGCATCAACGGCCAGATTCGTGACGAAGTCGGCCAGATCAACAACACCACCGAGCAGCTCGCCGGGCTCAACCGCGAGATAGCGCTGGCCCGTGCCAGGAGCGGTGAGGCGCCCAATGCCCTGCTCAACCAGCGTGATCAACTGGTCAGCGAGCTCAGCGAGCGGTTGGACGTGGAGCTGACGGTGCAGGACGGCAAGTCCTACCAGATCAGCCTGCCCGGTGGCCAGCCGCTGGTCTCCGGCACCCAGTCCTACAAGCTCGAGGCGGTGGCGTCGCCGAATGACCCGCAGCGTATCGTGGTCGGCTATCACGACCCGGGCGGCGGCACCCAGGCCCTCGATGAAGACGCGATTCAGGGCGGCAGCCTCGGCGGTTTGATGGCGTTTCGCGCCGAGACCCTCGACCGCACCCAGAACCAGATCGGCCAATTGGCGGTGTCCTTCGCCGTGGCCTTCAACGAGCAGCACGCCCAGGGCATGAACCTGGACGGCGAGCCGGGTGGCGATCTGTTCGACATCGGCTCCCCGCGGGTATTCTCCGATGCGGCCAACGCCGGTGGCGCCGAGATCACGGCGGTCTTTGACAACGCCAATATCGCTGCCCTCGAAGCCAACGACTTCACGGTCCGGGTGGTCGACGCCGCCGCCACGCCGCCGACCTTCGAGATCACGCGCAACGGCTCCGGCACGCCATTGGATGCCAGCGAAGTGAGCTATGACGCCGCCACCGGGGAGCTGGGCTTCGGCGGCGTGACGCTTACCATCGATGATCCGGCCAAGCTCGCCGATGGTGACAGCTTCGAGGTGCAGCCGGTGCGTCGCGCCGCCTCGGAGTTTGCCAACGCCATCGACGACCCCGACAAGATCGCGGCTGGCCTGTCTGACGCCAGCGGTGACAACGAGAACGCTCTGGCGATGCAGAAGTTGCAGGACCAGCTGCTGGTGGGCGGCAGCGCCACCTTCAGCCAGTCCTATGCCTCCATGGTCAGCGACGTGGGCAACCGTACCAATATCGTCCAGGTCAACCTGGCCGCCCAGCAGGGCCTGAGTGAGCAGCTCAGTGCGGTGCAGCAGTCCGAGTCCGGGGTCAACCTGGATGAAGAGGCCGCCAACCTGATCCGCTACCAGCAGTACTACCAGGCCAACGCCAAGGTCATCGACACGGCGACCTCGGTGGTGGACACCATCCTTGGCCTGCGGCCCTGATTTCGGAGATAGCCCATGCGCATCAGCACCGTGACCATGTACGAGCAGAGCGTCGGCTCGATGAATCGCCAGCAAGCGGACTTCATGCATCTGAGCCAGCAGCTGGCCTCGGGGCGTCGGGTGGTCAATCCGTCAGACGACCCTCAGGCGGCTTCGCGGGCCGTGGCCGTGGGCCAGTCCCAGGCGGTCAACCAGCAGTTCAGCGATGCCAGAGTCAGCGCGCGCAACGCCCTGTCTCAGGAAGAAAGCGTGCTCAACAGCGTCAGCGACGCCGTGGCCAGCGCCAAGGCGCTGGTCATCCAGGCCGCCAACGGGACCCTGAGCGACGCCGACCGTCAGTCGGTGGCAAGCGAGCTGCGCGGCATCTATGAAACCGTGCTCGGTCAGGCCAACGCCACCGATGGCAACGGTCACTACCTGTTCGGCGGCTACCAGGATTCCAGCGCGCCCTTCGTCTCCTCCGGCGGTAGTGTCGGCTATGAAGGGGCCGACCAGGTGCGCAAGCAGCGCGTCGATGCCTCTCGCGACATGCCGGTGGGCGATACCGGTCGCGATATCTTTCTTTCGGTACCGAGCGGATCTGGCTTCGTGGCGAGCCAGGGCGGCCCGGATAGCACCAGCGTCGACGGTGGCAACACCGGCAGCGTGACCTTCAAGGGCCCCGATGTGATCGATAGCGCCGTGGCTTCGGCCAGCGGCCGCTATCAGGTGGTGTTCTCGGAGTCTGGCGGTGACACCACCTACAGCGTGCTTGAGCAGGACGACAGCGGCACCTGGGTCAGCGCCGGCATCGATGGTGAGCCCTATGATGCCGCAGGCACCACCGTGGAAGTCGGTGGTCTGCGCATGGAGCTCAAGGGCCAGCCCGCGGATGGCGACAAGATCACCCTGGGCCCCGCCGATGAAATGAACACCGACCTGTTCAAGACCTTCGAGAAGGTCCTGTCGGTGCTCGAAAGCCCGGCCGAGACCGACGCCGAGCAGGCCACGCTGAGCAACACCCTGAACGTGGCCATGCGCGAGTTCGACGCCAGCCTCGACAACGTTCTGACCAAGCGTGCCTCCGTCGGTGCCCGCCTCAACGAGCTCGACGTCATCGACTCGGTCAGCGGCAATCGTGAGCTGAACTACGCCCAGACCATGTCGGACCTGGTGGACCTTGACTACAACCAGGCGATTGCCGAGTACAGCCTGCGCCAGGTAGGCATGCAGGCGGCCCAGCAGGCCTTTGTCGGCATGCGCGATTTGTCGTTGTTCAAGTATCTTTGAGTACGGCTTGACGCCGTATGATGCTCTCGCCGCCAGCCACTACCACGCCGTAATCTAGGCTGAAGGATTTGCCGTTTGGGCTTGGACGACAAGACTCGACGCCTAGGCAACTCGTAAGGCGGCGCCTCGTTATCGGGGCGCCGCCTTGTTGTTCCTGCCGGTGGGGGCCTTGTCTGGCTGGCCGCTTGATCAGAAGTGCAGGTCGACTCGGGCCCAGAACATGCGGCCCGGTTCATTGACCCGTTCGTTGGCGTCGAAGCCGAAGCCACCGTCGCCGGCGACGTTCAGGTGCTCGCTGTAGGTCTTGTCGAAGACGTTGTCGACGCCGGCGCTTAGCGTAAGCGCTTCGCTGACGTCGTAGGCGCCGTTGAACGCCAGGGTGCCGAAGCCGCTGGCGTCGCCAAAATCCTTGCCGGCGACGTTGCCCTTGCCCTCATCGGTGCGGTGCTGGGCCGCCACGACGCGCCACAGCGCACCCAGCGAGTAGTTGTCGCGGGCGTAGGTCAGGCCGAAGCGGGTTTCCAGCGGCGGTATCTGCGGCAGCGGCTCGTGATCCTCGACGTTGCGGGCCCAGGCGTAGGCCAGGTTGGCGTCGCCCGTCCAATGGTCGCTGATGGCGTAGCTGACGCCCATCTCGGCGCCGGCCAGCTGGGCATCGACGTTGTTGACCCGGGTGTCGTCGCCCATGGCGCCGCCGTTGTAGTCGAACAGGATGAAGTCTTCGACGTAGCCTGCGTAGGCGTTGGCCCAGGCATCGAAGCGCGCGCCCCGGTACTGGATGCCGAGATCGAGCTGGGTGGTCTTTTCCGGCTCGACGCCTTCGAAGGCGTTCTCGTCGCCGTTAGGGCCCAGGTTGTCGGGGTTGAGTTCCCACATGTCGGGGAACCGCTCGACGTGGCCGAGGCCGGCGTAGATCGTGGCCGGCATGGCCGACACGTCGTGCTCGTAGCGTAGGAAGCCACTCGGCAGGCGGTCGTGGCGCACGTCACCGGCGCTGTCGCTTTGCCCTTGGTCGTTCTCGTCCTCCACCCGGTAGTAGTCGTAGCGGGCGCCACCGATCAGGCGTTGCGCGTCTGTTGCGTACCAGGTCAGCTCGCTGAAGGCGCCGACCTGATCGCGAGTGTAGTCCTCGTCCCAGGCGAACCGACCGACACCCTGATAGTTACCGTGCATGTCGTAGCGTGAATCGCGGCGGCGATGGTCCTCGGTACGGCCGTCGACGCCGGCGATCCAGGTGACCGAATCCCAGTCCCAGGTCGAGGCGATGCGCCCACCACGAGCCCGACGGTCCAGCTCCTGAGCCATCTTGTCGCCCATGTTCATGGCGGTGGGCATAGCGTTCATGGCGCTCATGTTCATGGCCGAGCCCATGCCACCCATGTTCATGGCCGAGCCCATGCCGCCCATGCCACCCATGCCGCCCATGCCGCCCATGCCACCCATGCCGCCCATGCCGCCCATGCCGCCCATGCCGCCCATGCCGCCCATGCCGCCCATGCCGCCCATGCCGCCCATGCCGCCCATGCCGCCCATGCCACCCATGCCACCCATGTCCATGGGTGCCGGCTCGCGCAGGCTGAAGTTGTCCATCACGTGGTCGGTGTAGGCGTAGTTGAGCTGGGCCTCGAACTTGCGCCAGTGCTCCGTCATGTTGCGCTTCTCGAAGCGCAGGTCGATGGTTTCACGCAGGAACCTGGTGCCATCCATGCCGCGACCCGGAAAGGCCGCTTCACCGTCGCCGCGCCCCACCGAAAGCTCCAGCCAGGTATCGTCATCGGGCGTCCAGCCAAGCGCCACGTCGGCGTTCCACTTGTCGTCCCACTCCGAGTGGACGGTGTCGCCGTTGCCGTCCTGGTAGTCGTTGGCTTCGGATTCGTTGGCGATCACCCGCAGGTAGCCTTGCTCACCGCCAATGGCGCCATCGACCCGACGGTCGAAGCGCCCGTAAGTGCCGACGGTCGCGCCGGCATCCAGGCGCATGCCGTCATCGCCCAGCTGCTCCGGGCCGCGCTCGAAGCGCACTACGCCAGCGGAGGCACCGGGGCCGTAGAGTACCGACTGAGGCCCCTTGATCACGGTCAGCTCGTCATAGCTCTCCGGGGAGATGTACGAGGTCGGCGTATCCATCCGTCCGGAGCCTGCGCCCAACAGCCGGTTGCCATTGCTCAGGATCGCCAGGCGCGAGCCGAACATGCCACGAAATACCGTATCGCCATTGGTGCCGCCGGTGCGAACGGTGGCAAAGCCGGGGATGGTCTTCAGGTAGTCGGCGCCGTCGCTGGCCGGCACCGGCTGGCGCGGTACCCGCGGATCGGTGACCACGGTGACGGGGGAGCTCGGGGCGATGGCGGTGATGACCATGGTCGGCTCGCTTTGCGACGTCGCTTGCGTGGCGAAGGTCGTGTTGGGCGCGAAGGCCTCCGCGGCCCCGGGGCTTGGGGGGGTATCCTGGGCCAGGGTCGGGCTTGTCAATGCGGCCGATACCAGCGCGATGGCCAGAGGCAAAGGCTGTCGAGCCCGGAGCCGAGGCGACTGACTGGTGAGCGCTCGGGTCGCCGTCTCGGTGGCGAAGGGTGCGAGCGTGGGCAAGCTTGCCGAACAGACGAAAGGATTAGCGCGTGACAGCGGGGCATAAAGGCCGCGCGGTGAAAGATGACAGAAGGTCATGGGGTGCCTTGAACGCAAGGGAATGGTGCAACGGCTCCGTGGCCGTCCCGAGGTGGACGGCGGGCAGGTCGCGGTTGGCAGGTGGCGTGCAGCTAGCGTTCAAACGCGCGGGGGGGCTCGGGTCTGGGCGTTGGGGAAAACGGCGGGATCGCCGTGGCCGACCAACTGGCGCCGAGGCGTCGGAGCGCTGGTACGATCACGCACCGGCGCGACTCCGGGGAGCAGCGCGTATAGCACCGGTACCAGCTTGAACAGCGAGCAGTAGCCGCAGGCGTCGTGCAGACCCTGCGCTGCGTGGTCACTGCTACTGGTGCTGCCACGGTTGGCGGCATGGGGATGGATGTAGGGCGTGCCGGTGGGGGCGACTGATGACGCCGATATCGTCCGCGGGAGATCCTTGTGGGCCGCGTGAGGGTGGGAATGGCTCCCGAGTAGAGCCTCGCTCGCCTGGCCCGCCAGTGGCCCAAGCACCACCAAGAGCATCGCCATCAGCGCCCAGTGGTAGGCTCGGTTCGAGAATCGGCGACGAAGGGTGTAGGGCATCGAGAAGGCGAATCGGTGGCGGTCAGGAAACGGACCGCGCCAGTTTAGTCATTGGGAATGCACCTTGGGGCATGGCCAACGCGGTGCGATGTCGCAGTGACGTAACAACCGCAGCATTTCTTGCCCCCGGACAGGTAGCGTGGCACTCCCCGCTCATAACGGAGGACTATCGGCCGTCACGAACAAGGTGGCGTGTCTGGCGCTTGACGCCGGGCGATATATGTCTATATTCTCCGACATATGGAAATAAAGGTCGATACGATGCCTCATTTGCCCGCTGATCCCGCCGTCGATGCCTCGCTGGGTACCCAGGCGAGCCTCGATACCTTCGCGGCGCTGTCCCAGGCCACTCGCCTCGAGGCGTTTCGGCTATTGGTGCGCCATGAGCCCGAGGGCCTGGCGGCGGGTGAGATCGCCCGGCGCCTGGCGGTGCCTCACAACACCCTGTCTGCTCACCTCGGCGTGCTTAGCCGAGCCGGCCTGGTCAGCCAGCGTCGTGAGAGTCGTTCGCTGATCTACCGTGCCAACCTCGAGCACATGGTCGCCACCGTGGAGTTTTTGGTGCGTGATTGCTGCGGTGGCAACGCCGAGGTCTGTGACCCGCTGTTGAACGCGTTGCGAACGGCCTGCCCTTGAGCCTGTCTACGACTCACAGTTCGCTGCGTTGATGTTCGAATCCCGTTGTCCTTACGCCGACCCCGGAGTGCCCATGAAGCCGACGATCTATCACAATCCCGACTGCGGAACCTCGCGTAATACCCTGGCCATGCTCAAGGCCTCCGGCGAGGAGCCCGAGGTCATCGAGTACCTCCAGACGCCGCCGACCCGCGAACGCCTGGTCGAGCTGATCGCCACCATGGCGGTCGCGCCGCGGGACCTGTTGCGGCGCAAGGATACGCCCTACGATGATCTGGGACTCGATGATGCCTCGCTGAGCGACGAGGCTCTGATCGACGCCATGATGGCTAACCCCCTGCTGATCAACCGCCCGATCGTGGTCTCCGCCAAGGGGGCATGCCTGTGTCGCCCGTCGGAACGGGTGCTGGATCTGTTGGATGCGCCGCTATCGACGCTGGAGAGCGAGTATTTCATCAAGGAAGACGGTGAGGTCGTTGTGGTTCCACCGCGGGCAGGATCATGAATCGACTCGAGGTGTTGAAGGACCTGCCCAATATCGATCCAGAACACTGGCGGCCGATCGCCGTGGATGACCTGGTCGCCCCCAGTGTCCCCCGCCATCCGCTGCGCCTGCTGGTGCTGTATGGCTCGTTGCGCGAGCGTTCCTATTCGCGGTTTGCCGCACAAGAGGCGACGCGTCTGCTCCAGGCCTTCGGCGCCGAGGTGCGCACCTTCGATCCCACCGGCCTGCCGCTGCCCGATGGCGCCGATGCCGAGCACCCCAAGATCGCCGAGCTGCGTAAGCTAGCCGCCTGGAGCGAGGGCATGATGTGGGTCAGCCCCGAACGCCATGGGGCCATGAGCGCGGTGATGAAGGCTCAGATCGACTGGTTGCCGCTGTCGCTGGGTGGGGTGCGGCCGACCCAGGGCAAGACCCTGGCGCTGATCCAGGTCTGCGGTGGCAGCCAGAGCTTCAACGCGGTCAACCAGATGCGCCTACTCGGCCGCTGGATGCGCATGGCCACCATTCCCAATCAATCCTCGGTGCCCAAGGCCTTCAATGAGTTCGACGCCGCCGGCCGTATGCGCCTGTCGCCGCTGTATCTGCGCATCGTTGACGTCTGTGAAGAGCTTGCGAAGTTCACCTGGTTGATGCGCGGGCGCAGCGGCTATCTCACCCAGCGCTATTCCGAGCGGGTCGAGAGCGCCGCGGCACTGTCGCAGCGCGTCAATCAAGACGCGATCTAGCGTTGCGACGCGAGCCGCCTCAGTCGATACCGCAGCAACGCCCGAGGCGGCTAGTGATGCCTGCCATGGGCACGCTTTAGCTCGTCGTGGGGCTCGCTACCTCGCCATCTTCGTCGCGCTTGTGCGACCCCTGAAACAGGAGGCCTGACATGCTGGCCCTGGCCATCTTCGTTGTCACCCTGGTGCTGGTGATCTGGCAGCCCCGCGGGCTGGGCATCGGTTACAGCGCCCTCGGCGGTGCCCTGGTGGCGTTGATCACCGGGGTCGTTCATCTGGCCGATGTCGTGGTGGTGTGGGACATCGTCTGGGACGCCACCTTCACCTTCGTCGCGCTGATCATCATCTCGCTGATCCTCGATGAGGCGGGCTTCTTCGCCTGGGCGGCGCTGCACGTGGCGCGCTGGGGCGGCGGCAACGGCCGCCGGCTGTTTCCGCTGGTGGTGGTGCTGGGCGCGGTGATCGCGGCGTTCTTTGCCAACGACGGGGCGGCGCTACTGCTGACGCCCATCGTGATGGCCATCCTGATGCGGCTGGACTTCTCCCCGGCGGCGTCGCTGGCGTTTATCATCGCCACCGGCTTCGTCGCCGACACCACCAGCCTGCCGCTGATCATCTCCAACCTGGTCAATATCGTCAGCGCCAACTTCTTCGATGTGTCTTTCACCCGCTACGCCGCGGTCATGGTGCCGGTCAACCTGGTCTCCCTCGCCGCGACGCTCCTGGTGCTGTGGTTCGTCTATCGGCGTGCACTGCCCGAGCGCTATGACCTTACGCGTCTCGAGAAGCCGGAGTCGGCGATCCGCGACCGCCAGGTCTTCCGAGCGGCCTTCCCGTTGCTTGCCGTGCTGCTGGTGGCCTTCTTCGTGACCGCGCCGCTGGGCGTGCCGGTGGCCGCAGTGACCGGCAGCGGCGCCCTGGTGCTGCTCGCCGTGGCGGGGCGCTGGTACCGTGCGGGCGGCAGCACCGTGATCTCGATTCCCAGGGTGTTAAAGGGCGCACCCTGGCAGATCGTGCTGTTCTCCATCGGCATGTACCTGGTGGTCTACGGACTTGGCAACGCCGGCCTGACGCCGCGCGCGGCAGCGATACTCAGCTGGCTCGGCCAGCAGGGTACGCTGGTGGCGACGCTCGGCACCGGCGTGCTATCGGCGGCGCTGGCCTCGGTGATGAACAACATGCCGGCGACCCTGGTCGGGGCCTTGGCCATCGATCAAGCCCAGGTGCCTGAGCTGACCCGGGAACTGATGGTCTACGCCAACGTCATCGGTAACGACCTGGGGCCGAAGTTCACCCCGATCGGCAGCCTGGCGACGCTGTTGTGGCTACACGTCCTGGCCGCCAAGGGCACCCGCATCGGCTGGGGGCAGTACATGAAGGTCGGCCTGCTGCTGACGCCGCCGGTGCTGCTGGCGGCCTTGCTCGCCCTGTGGGTGTGGTTGCCGCTGGTGTCCCCGTGAGCCAGGGCGGGGCTTTGCCGTTGTCGCTCGCGGCGGAGCTTCCTCCTTCCTTGCTCGCCCGGTTGATCAGGACACGTTCATATGCAACCACGAAGAACCTAGTAAAGCGCTCTGTTTTCCTGCCCCTTGAGTCCAAAAGCCTCTCGACGCAGCGCTCACGGCTGCCACTGATGTTATCAACAAGACGGCGGAAGGCGGCGTTCAGCCACCGTTGTGCCAGGGCGTACAGGACATGATCCCGTCACCTTGACACCCTGATTATTGCTTGCGCCAACATGAAGGTTGCTGCGAGTGCATCGCTGGGATGGCTACTGCGCACTTGTCGGCTATGTGCCAGTCGAGTTTTCTAGTGGATGACAGGTTCCCCGTTACCAGAAGGGGAGTGAACGAACGGCCTGAGAGTCATCTCCGTCGCGGACATGGGGCGTGGTGATCGCGATTGAGTTTCCGTTGGTCAGACGTGCTGGGCTTCGCTTGTCTGAAGACTAAAGGCGACGCCCCTCGGGCGTCGTCTTCGATCACTTTTCCGGCTGTTGTCAGCGGTTGGATGCCTTAGAAGTTGTAGGACATGGTCGCATTGATAGAGTCGTATTCTGTGCTGCTGGAGCCCAGAGTGGTACGGCCGGCGATGGCGAAGTCCATGTGGGTACCGAGGCGGTGCGCGGCACCGAGTTCCAGCACGGTACGGTCGTCTTCCTCGTCGTCCAGGAAATCGGCGTCGCTGTCCACGTCGCTGGAGACGTCGTAGTGGTAGAGCAGGCTGCCGAATACTTCGCCGCTCAGGAAGTCTGCGCCGAACTTCACGCCACCGAACACTTCGCCTAGCTCGACGCCGTAGTCGTTGGTGCTGCCGAGGTACTTGCCGTCGAGGTCGTCTTCCATGTAGGTCCCGCCAGCAGTCAGGCCGGCGCGCAGGGAGCGATACTCGGGCAGAAAGTAGGTGCCGGAGCCTCGTGCGGCCCAGCGATCACCGTCGAGATCGATAGGCTCTGCCAGGTACCGGCCGCGAATGGAGCCGTCCAGCTCCTGGTACATGACGATGGTGTCCAGGACGATGGTGTTGTCGAGGAAGGACACGGCGCCATACGCGGAGATCATCTCGCCGTCGAGGTCCGTGCGGCCACCGCCGCCATGGTCCAGATCAATCTTGCTGTTTCCGGCGGCGATGCCGACCAGTAGATTCTCCTGCGTGAAGTCGATACCGAGCAGCGCCACCTTGCCATCGCCGGAGTAGCTGGAGTTGGCGACGTCGCCGTCGAAGTCGCTGACCTCGGTCGAGGCCCAGAGGTTGGTGCCGGACGGCCGGCCGTATTCGCCTTCGCCGCGCGGGAACATGGCCGAGTCTACCTGACGAATGATCGGGTTGAAGTTTTGTGCCAGCGCCTGCTTCTGGGCACCGCGCAGGGTCTGGTCGATATCCAGTGCGCCGATGCTGGCGGCCAGCGTCAGCGCCTCATCCCGGGTCAGTGAGTCGAAGCGGCCCGCGAACAGGACCTTGCCATCACCATCGCGCAGGGTGATGGGCGTGGTGCCACTGAAGTCGGCGAGGGTGGTACCGGCGGGGAGCTGCAGGGTGACCGGCTTGCCGTTCAGGCTGGCGTTCAGCGTGCTGGAGGTATTGATGGCATTCAGCGGGCCTTCCCACTGCAATGTCACCGGGCGACCTTCAACCAGGGCCGCCACGGTAAAGGTGGTGGCTTGGCCACTGTTGTCGTAGGCAGAATCCAGGCTCGAGGCGCTGGTGGATACCTTCACCGGGCTGCCGTTGACAAGCACCGTGCCGCTGTTGCCGGACAGTGCCTGCCTCAGGGTTGGGGTGCCGTTGGGGGCACTGAAGACCAGCGTGGACCCATCGTTCAGGGTGGCGGCACCACTCTTGCGATTCAGGGCGGACGGTCCACCGTCGAGGATGGTGCCGACCTGAGGTAGCGTGTGTCCGGTCTGGATCAGCTGATCCAGGCTGAGGCCGTTGGCGGCCGCAGTAATACTGCTGCCCAGCAGTCCCGCTGCGCTCACGACGGCAAGTAGTCCCTTCTTCATGATGTTACCTTTGCTCAATTGGGTGGTTCTGACCGGCGCTATTGCCGATGCAGTGGTTTGCCAGCGGCTGTTCCAGAGCCGCTGTGGACCTCGGCCGATCTTCTCAAGCCAACATCGTCGAAGGCTCCGCCCCCGCACAGTGGCGAGGCGCGCGATGGTTGCCGGCCTTTGAGGTGGTCATTTTCAATAGAGAGTGGCGGGTTCTATTACTGTATTCGTAATAACGGAGACTAATCGGTTCATCTCGATATGATGACGAATCCTCAGTCGTAGGTGTGATGCATCTTTGTAGAAGAGGGATGACCCTTTTTCAACGAATTTCGACAACTTTGCTGATGACTGCACTGTTATTGGTGTGATTGACGTTTCCGAGCATATTTAAGTAAAAGTATGCTTTTGTGTGCGTCCGCATTGCGGTCATGGCCCCCGATGGGGCGGACGTTATACGGTGAGATAATTCGGCTTTTCAGGGGCGTGGTAAAACGTTTTCGACGCGCCGTAGGGTGGCTATTCTGTCAGCCATTTCTGGTCAAATGAGGCCCATGTTTCAATCTGAAGCGTGGCTGGAGAGGCGTGGCTGGAGAGGCGAAAGGTGAAAGGCGAAAGGCGAAAGGTGAGAGCACAGCGGCAAGCGACGTCGCTACATCCCTCTTGGAGCACTGGGACAGCAGGCCCCGCTCGCACCGAGCTGGTAGCACGCCAACGGGTGACGCATTGGCCTTGCAACCGCGAGAGGCTCAGGAGGTGAAGCGTCGGGTTCGTCGGCCGGCGAAAGACAAGGCAACATGGCACAGGGTATCAATCTCTTGATGTCGGACTCACCGAGGAATTCTCGACAACAGTGTGAGTTGAACAAGGCCAACCGGTGCCGTCATTGTGTCAGCACTGGGCGGTATATCGTCGTCGCTATCGAGCTTGGAGTGACCGTGAAAAGGCGACCCAGAGGCGTCTACGGAATCTGCAAAGGTGGGTTGGGTCTCGTTGATTCAGCACTCGACTTCGGGGGAGTGAGGCCGTACTGACTCGTTTCCTCAGCGCTTGGTGTCCTGCCCTTGAAGATGCCCAAGATCAGAGCCGTCTGACGCTGTGCGGTCCATCGTTTGACGAGGCTTTCATCGCTCATCCTGCCCTTGCGCTATCGGCAAGGGAAACCTTGTTGTCGCGCGGTTCGGTGTTGGTGTCGTGGCCGAAGGCATCGAAGATCATGACGTTACAGCGTCAGCCAGGCCGCGGCGTGGAGCACGGGCCCGCTGGCGAGAAGCCGTAGCATCATCCTGCAGCGCCGCCGGGCATCCGCGCATGGATGACCCACGGTTTGCGTGGCGCTGCTGAGGAGCGGGCTTCGCACAAAAGGGGGCAGTAGCGTCATGGTTCTACTCCGTAGCCAGACCAGCGCACCAGGCGCTCCGACAGACATGCCGGCAACAGCGCGAGGCACTGGGTGCCCAGCGCCAGGGGCCAGGGGAAGCTGACGCGGGCACGATTGGCGGCGACCCCAGCCTGAATGCGCTTGGCGGCGCGTTCTGGACCGACCAGAAACGGCTTGGGACCGGGCATGGCTCGTGCCATGGATGACTCCACATAACCTGGCATGACCACCGTGACGCCGACACCATCGGCGGCCAGCAGCCCGCGCAGTGCCTCGCCGTAGGCCTTGATGCCGGCCTTGCTGGCGCTGTAGCTCGGGGTCACCGGCAGGCCGAACCAGGCGGCCAGGGAGCTGATGAACACCAATTGACCGCTGCCGCGAGCCTGCATGGCCGGTGCCAGGTGGCGGGCCATGTCGATGGGAATGCGCAGGTTGAGTTCGAGAAGCGCCCGGGCCTGGACGCCATCTTCACCATCGCGAGCGTGGGTAACGCCATGGTTCATCCCGGCGCACAGCAGCACCAGGTCGGGGGGGCGTGGCAGCGCATCGAGCCAGGCCTCGCGGGCGGGGTCGTCGTCGAGGGCTACCTGGCTAAGGCTGACGCTGGCCCCCTTGGCCTGGCACTCCTGGGCCAGCGCTTCGAGCACCTCCAGGCGACGACCGTGGAGCACCAGCTCGGTGTCGGCGGCGGCGTAGCGCCTTGCCAACTCGCCGCCGATGGCGCCGGTCGCCCCGGTAATCAGTATCAGGCGGCCTTGGGCAGGCATAGCAGCAACTCCTCCAGCGGGGTGAGGTCGGCGCTGAGACGCGGTACGCACTGGGCGACGGCGAGGTCGATCCCGCGGCGGCAATAGAAGCCACCATTGAGCTGCACGGTGTGCAAGAGAGTCTGGCGGAAGGCGTGGAACAGGTGCGGATCCGGGGCTTCGGGGTGGGTCCAGAATTCCGCCAGGCCGGGGGGCGAGACCAGCCCCGGCAGGGCGTAGACGGCTTGGCCCAGCAGCAAGGTCGGGCAGCCGTGTTCCATGGCCACCATGCCTGCTGTGCTGTTGACGGTCACCATGCCTTGAGCCTTCGGCAGCAGGCGGTTCAGGTCGCCGCTTTCCAGGTAATCGATACGATCGCCGATGGCAAACTCATCGGCCTTGCGCCGAACGTGTCGGGCGTAGTTCACCAGCCCCATGTCGAGCGGGTGGTTCTTGATCACCAGGCGGGCGTCGCCGGGTGCCTGACGGGCAAACGAGGACACTACCTTGTCGATGACCTCGAGCATGTTCGTATAGGGCGAGTGATGCTGGATCTGGGCATCGCCATTGAGCTGCAGTGGCAACACGAAATAGGGCGCCGATGACGCGGCCAGGGCCTCGATGCGCTTGGCATCGCGCGGCTTGTGATAGCGCAGCAGGGCGAAACGCTTCAGGTAGGCCGCGTACTCCAGCGGGGCCGTGACCGGCGCATGATTGCGATAGTGCGGAGCGAGCACCGGGTTGGCGGCGCCGGCCAGGTGAAACAGCACGTCGTGGGCCGCGCGGATGCGAAACGGGCTATGGAAGTGCTGGGGTGCCGGTGCCTCGCCGAGCCTTGAATAGGCCTCTCGGTACCAATCGGGGTTGCTGGGCAGGGTCGAGCGGGCGTTGACGCCTTCGGGCTCCATGGTGATCCAGTGTGGCCGAAAGTAGCCTTCCTCGAGCACCTGGGTGCGCACGCCGAAGGCCGGTGCCAGTGCCACCGCCGGGCGGTGGACCGGGCGCTGGTCACCAAACAGCACCTGGTCGGTGATGTTTTCATGCTCGTAGAGCCGTTGCAGAAACTCCGGCAGATCGCGCAACGACTGGCGATACAACCGGGTGCCGCTGCGACGCCGGTAGAGCAGGTCGCCGCCGTTGAAGTTGAGCAGATGCACGCGATGGCCATCGCCTGCCAGTCGGTCGGCCAGGCGGGCGGAAAAGGGGGAGCAGGGGCCCTGCAGCAGGAGAAAGGATTTACTGTGCGAGGTCATGTCATCGCCTGCCTTCAACGATGCGGCGGTAGAGGCGATAGGCTCGCTGCCACAGTCGCACCCTGGCGGCGCCCTGACGGCGGCGATCGAGCAGTGTAATGGCGGTTTCGACGTTGATCGGCTGGCCGGTGGCCGGATCGACGTAGTGCGGATAGAGAATCAGTGCTGCCGCGACCAGCTCATCGAGGGAAGCCCGCCGGCGGCGGCGGGCGGGGACAGTCGCGTGGTCCCGAGTCAGGCCCCAGCCAGCGTAGAAAGGCACGCCGTAGGTGGTCACTGGCTTGCCGCGCAGCAAGGCTTCGAACCCGGTCAGCGAGGTCATCGTATGGATCTCGTCGGCGTGTTCGATCAAGGCGGTGATATTGGCGTGGGGCAGGCAACGATCGTAGTTCTCGGCCGCGATGTCGTGGCCAAGACGCACCCCGCTGGTCACATCGGGGTGGGGCTTGTAGACGATGAAGGCATCCGGATTGAGCTCACGCACCCTGGCCAGCAGCGCCGCGTTGGTCGCGATCATCGTCGCGCCGGTGCGGATGGAGGCGTCGCTTTCGACCTGGCCGGGTACCAGCAGGATGCGCTGGTCAGGGGCGGCGGGAAACGACGTGAGCGCGTCGTGAACGAAGCTGTCGTTGTACTTGCTCAGCTTCAGGGTGACGAGGCGCTGGGTGATACGATGAGCGCGATTCACGAGGGTGGAGGAGAACTCGCCGCCCTCGATCAGCGCCTCAAGGTCGCTGGGTTGGCTCGGATCGTAGTAGATGCCGGAGCCATCGATGACCAGAGACAGCGGCCGATGCAGGTCGAGGCCGAGCCCGACCGAGCGCAGAAAGCCGTCTTCCATGGTCCAGCAGGCGATTGTCTGGTCGCCATCGCGGTCGGCACCTGAGCGTCTACTGGGATGTGCACGGGTGCCTGCAGTCTTGTCGCAACCGCTACCGACGCGAACCTGGTGGCCCCACACCAGACATCGCGAGGTGCCGGCAGCCTGCCCCGAGCCGGGGCTGGGCCGGATGGTGGCCGCTGGGTCGATGGAGGTGGGCGTGGCGTCGGCGCTTGCCAGGTGCTGAACACTGGCCTTGGGGCCGAGAAAGTCGCCCACGAAGCCACGCTTCCAGTGCGAGAACCCCAGTGCCCGCCAGGCGCCTGCGCCGCGCTCGATGTGCCGGCGTTGATCCGTCAGCAGGTCGAGGGTGGCCTCGAGATCGCTGAGTTGCCCGGTATAGGGGTTGGCGTAGCGGCAATAGCGCAGGTAGGCGGCGGCGAATACCCAGCCGAGGCTCGGGCGGCGCTGGCGTCGGGGGCAGGTCAGGCGGTCGTCCGTGAGGCCCCAGCCAGCATAGAAGGGCAAGCCGTGGCAGGTTACCGGGAGTCCGGCCAGCAGGGCCTCGAAGCCGAGTTGACTGGTCACGACGTGGACCGCATCGACGGCATCGAACAGCGCCCAGGGATTGATGTCGTCGGTCAGCAGGCGGCAGCGCGCGCGGTGGCCGGCCTGCATCAGGTGCCCAGCCTTGGTGCCTGCGACCACATCCGGATGGGCCTTGATCAGGATGTCGGCGTCCGGGTGGCGCGTGCAAGCGTGATCGAGCATGGCGTTGAAGCTTTGCTCGTCGGCCAGGCCATAGGCGATCGAGGCATCGCCACGGGTCTGGTCGACCACCAGAACGCGCTGGACACGGCTCGCCGGCAGGGCCATGTCGGGTGCGTGGTTGTACTTCGATAGGCGCTGCTCGCGCAGGCGAGCCATGGCGAGTTCGGCGCGATCGTGTTCACCGACGCGAAAGTCACCGTGCTCGATCATGGTTTCGAGATCCGATGGGCGCGATGCGTCGTAGTAGATGCCGCTATGGTCGACCACCAGGGAATGGCTGGCGTAGCCCTGGCTGGCGAGGCCCCAGGAGCGAACGAAGCCATCTTCGACGGCGACGTAGGGCAGGCCCTTGCGCTTGGCGAAACGGCGCGCCTTGTCCGCCGATGGCTTGTAGCCCCAGCCGACTACGGCCTGGTGCCGCCAGCGATGACGTTGGACCCAGGGACGTAACTTTTCGAATTCGTGCAGACAGGGGGCCAGCGCTGGTTGTTTGGCCATGGCGGCCGTAGCCAGGGTGGCATAGCGACGGGGGCACCCCACATCTGCGGATAGATTGACTCCCGGTCCCAAGGCTCACCTGATATGTAAGAAGTACAATAATTATGTAAGACGCCATGTTAGCAGAAGCCATGCTCGGGAAACTCTCACCATGTCAAAGGCGCCGCGGGTTGTGCGACATCAACGCCACAAGAGAGACGATATTGTAGGTCCGGCGGGCTTATCGTTAAGTAAAACAAACATGAGGTTTTTTTACTGGGATTTCTTTGCTGTTTCATGTCTTCTCGCGGTGTCGGCGCTCATTGGTGTCATCACGCCGTCGACGGCATACGAGGCAGCGCCCATGCATCTGACTAGCGGCGCTGATGGCGTGAATTGAGCGGGGCGTCGCTTTTGGTCTGATGGGGGGCAGGAAAAAGAGATCGGGACCGAGGAGAACGCACAACGCTGGGCCGTTTCGAGGAGTTTACCGTGCCGGTTTGGTCACGAAACCCAGGTCGCGACGCGATGCGCGCTATGCTCGTGCTTTCCTGCTGCAGGTCATCGGGTGCTGTGGTGTCGATCTGTTGTTGTCGATCTGTTGTTGTCGACCCGTTGTGGGCGATCGGGCCCACGTTGGATTTTCAAGGAGTGTTCCGTGAGCATTGTTCTTTCCCGCGCCAAACGCGATGCGCTGATTTCAGGCGTCGAGGATGCTGGCCAACTGGTACTGGCGATCTATCAGCGCGATTTCGATATCGAGCACAAGGCCGATGACAGCCCGCTGACCGAAGCCGACCTGGCCGCCCACCACGCCTTGATAGCGCTGCTCGAACGCCTGACCCCTGGTGTGCCGGTACTATCCGAGGAGTCCGAAGGCATCGATGCCAAGACGCGGCTGTCGTGGCACAGTTATTGGTTGATCGACCCCCTCGATGGGACCAAGGAGTTCATCAAGCGCAACGGCGAATTTACCCTCAACGTGGCGCTGGTGGAGAACGGCGTGCCGGTGCTCGGCGTGGTCCATGCGCCGGTGCTGGGAGTGACCTGGTTTGGGGTGGTGGGCGAGGGCGCCTGGCGCTACGAGGCGGGTCGGAGCGAGTCGATCAGGGTGCGGGCGCTGCCGGACCCGGCGGCGGCGCCCTGGGTGGTGGTCGGCAGTCGGCGCCACGGCGCACAGGCCTTCGAGGCCTTCTGCGAACGTCTGCCGGCTTATGAGTGCACGTCCATGGGTAGCTCGCTGAAACTGTGCCTGGTGGCCGAGGGCAAGGCGGATCTCTATCCGCGCCTGGCACCGACCTGCGAGTGGGATACGGCGGCCGCGCAGGCCGTGGTCAGCGCGGCCGGCGGCGAGGTGCTCGATGCCCAGAGCCTCGAGCCGCTGCGCTGCAACCAGGGCGAATCGCTGCTCAACCCGTTCTTCGTCGTCTGTGGCCAGCGTGACAAGCGTTGGGAGACGGCACTGAGCGCGGCGTTGGCAGAGTAGCCTTCGGCGAGAGGGCTGGAGGCCTACCCAGCCCGTGCTCCGCCTCTTTTCTGGCGCGAGAGATGCCTCCACGCGGGCTGTACCGCGAGTGTCGCGATGCCGTGTCTGGGGAGGAGATCGAACGTCAGGGCCAGGCGATGTTCGGCGTTCACGCGGTGGCCAGGGGGACGGCGCCTTCCCAGCGTTGAAGCCTGTCAGATCAGTGTCGCTCCAGTCGGTCGCTGGCACCGTGTGCCGAGAGCGACTCAATGTGATCGCCAACGTCGTCGAGAAGGCTCTGCATCAGAGCCTCCCGACGCTTGCCCTGGCGTCCCCTGGGCAACGGCAGTCGCTGCCCCACCCATGTCCCGCGACAAGGGGGCGATGATGACCCGGGTGCGAGAGGACGCGACATCGAACGACGATCTTCAGTCGCTGGCATGCAAGGCGTCGCGTATGCGCTGCGCAAACTGCGAGCGTGGGCGTCATCCATGTGCGGTCTGCCGCTTGGTGCCGATGATCTGCCGAGTGATCTCGGAGCACCATAGAGGGCGGGAAAAACAGTCATCCAGCAAAGGAAACCGTCCTGGCCGGGGAGTGGCGAGTGCCGGCCTCACCCGGCCAGCGGGGCCAGGGTCTCGACCAGGTGCTTGAGGAATTCGAGGCCGTGGTAGAAGTGGCGTTCGAGAAAGCGCCCGAGATCGGTCATCAGCACCATCAGCAGTGCCAGACCAACCGTCAGGGAGGTCGGGAAGCCGATGTTGAAGACCGTGAGCTGGGGGGCGGCGCGGTTCAAGATGCCGAGAGACAGGTTGATGATCAACAGCGATGCGACCAGCGGTAGGGCCAGCAGCAGGCCGGTGGCGAAGATGGTGCCGCCGTAGCGGGCCAGCAGGATGAAGGCCTCGGGGTTGAAGCGCTGGATGCCGATCGGCAGGGTATCGAAGCTTGAGATCAGGACCTCGAGTACGACCAGGTGGCCATTCACCGCGAGGAACATCAGCAGGGTGATCATGTACAGAAAGCGTGAGATGACCACCATGTTGGCGCCGCTGGAGGGGTCGAAGAAGGTAGCGAAGGCCAGGCCCATTTGCAGGCCGATGAAATCCCCGGTGGCCATCACCACCGACAGCATCACGCGTATCGTCAGGCCGATGGCGGTGCCGATGACGAGCTGCTCGACGACCAGGCCGAGGCCGGCCCAGGAGGCGACCGGAATATTCGGCAGAGGCGGCAGCGTCGGCGCGATCACGACGGTGATGGCGGCGGCGAGTCCGATCTTGGCCTGGGTCGGCACCGAGCTGTGGCCCCACAGCGGCGCGCTCAGCATCAATCCGGTGATGCGGATGAAGGGCCACAGGAAAGCGGATAGCCAGGCGTGCAGCTGGTCGAAGCTGACCTCGATCATGGGCGCCGGCCTAGGGGTTGGCATAAGGGCTGGCATAAGAGCTGGCCGTGGCCGTGATGGGCGAGCGAGTGGGGCACGAGGCGCGCTAGGACACGATGCTTGGGATGCTGGTGAAGAGCTCCCGGGTGAAGGTGATGATCAGCTGCAACAGCCACGGGCCCGCCAGCACGAGTACGGCGAACACGGCGAGGATCTTGGGGATGAACGACAGGGTCATCTCGTTGATCTGGGTGGCGGCCTGGAACAGGCTGACCAGCAGCCCGGTAAACAGGGCCGTCAGCAGCAGCGGGGCGCCCAGCAGCAGGGTGACTCGCATGCCCTGGTAGGCCATGCCCATGACGGTTTCGGGATGCATCGAGGGTCTCTCCCCGGGTCGGTGGCGCGAGGCGCTTGCCTGGCGGCCATGGTGGGTGGCAATGGGTATGCCTGGGTCGCCGACGACTAGACGTAGAAGCTCTCGGCCATGGAGCCGATGATCAGCTGCCAGCCATCGACCAGTACGAACAGCATCAGCTTGAACGGCAGCGAGATGGTGATCGGTGGCACCATCATCATGCCCAGCGACATCAGGGTGCTGGCGACCACCAGGTCGATGATCAGAAACGGAATGAAGATGGTGAAGCCGATCTGGAAGGCGGTCTTCAGCTCGCTGGTCACGAACGCCGGCACCAGCACTTGCATGGGGACGTCTTCGGGGCCGGCCATGGGGCCGATGTCGGCCAGGCGGGCGAACATCGCCAGGTCCGGTTCCCGGGTCTGGCCGAGCATGAACTCGCGAAACGGCTCTTGCGCACGCAGCACGAACTCGCCGAAGTCGATCTGGTCGGCGGACAGCGGCGCCCAGGCCTGTTGATACACCTCGGACAGCACCGGTGACATGATGAAGGCCGTCAGGAACAGGGCCAGGCCCAGCAGCACCTGATTGGGCGGCGTGGAGGCGGTGCCCATGGCGGTACGCAAGAGGCTCAGCACGATGATGATGCGGGTGAAGCTGGTCATCATCAGCAGCATCGTCGGCAGGAATGCCATGGCGCTGAGCAGCAGCAGCGTCTGCAGCGACAGCGACCACTTCTGGCCGCCACCGGCCATGGGCTCGGTGATGACGCCGGGGATCTGCTGGGCGAGGGCGGCGTCGCTGAAGCTGGCCAGCAGGGTCAGCGTCAGCACGGCGAGGGCGAAGGCCGACAGGCGCTGCACCCGGCGCGGTGCCCAGCGAGGCGATGCGCTGCCAGAGCTAGAGCCAGAGCCAGAGCCGGTGACGATGGCTAAGGCCGATGGCGTTGTCGCGATAGCCGTCATTGGTCGTGGCCTCTGCCGCCGAGGTTGGCCTTCATGGCCTGGGCAAAGCGCGCGCCAAAGCTTGCCTGGGGGTCGATGCCGGCGTCATGGCGGACGCGGCTTTCGCCGGCCGAGGCCTGGGCGTCCATGGTCGACTGCGGTGAGTCCGAGCCCGAGCCCGAATCTGAGCCGGCCCCCGCGGGAGCGCCGCGGGCCGGCAGGCTGTCCAGGGGGGTGATCTGGCCACCGCCGACACCGAGGACCAGCCACCGGTCTTCGACTTCCACCACCACCACCCGCTCGCGATTGCCCACGGCGGTGCTGCCGACCACCTGGAGGTGGGCACGATGGGCGGTACGCCCCAGGCCGCGGCGCTTGAGCAGCGCGGCAAGGCCGAGGATCACGATCACGATCAGCGCCAGGGCGCCGGCGGTCTTGCCGAGCATGGCGAGACCGAGTAGACCGTCGTCCGCGGACGACGGGGAGCTCTCGGTGGACGCGGCGACCGTTTCGCTCACCGAGCCGGGGCGGGTGAGATCGCCATCGACGGCCAGTGCGGCGCTGGCGTCGATCACGGCAGGGGAGGAGTCGGCGGTACTCATCGGTTGAGTTTCTGGACCCGCTCGGAGGGCGTGATGATCTCGGTGATGCGGATGCCGTAGCGGTCTTCGACCACGACGACTTCCCCCTGGGCGATCAGGTAGCCGTTGATCAGGATATCCATCGGCTCGCCGGCCAGGCCTTCGAGCTCCACCACCGAGCCCTGGGCAAGCTCCAGCAGCTGCTTGATGGTCAGGCGGGTGCGGCCGAGCTCGACGCTGAGCTTGACCGGGATGTCCATGATCATCTCGAGATCCCGGGCGGCACCGCTGTTGGCGCCTTCGCCGAGGGGACGAAAGACGCTGTCGCCGGCGGCCTTGGCAGGCGATGGCGCCGGGCTAGCCGCGGCGTCGGCCTGGCTGGCCGACGCCGGTGTCTGTTGGATCTGTTCGTGCTGGGCTTGTTCTTCCAGCGCTTCGGCCCAGGGATCCTCGTCCGGCGCGGCACCCTCGGCGTCGCCTTGTTCGTTCATGGCGGCGGCCCAGTCGTCGTCGCCAACCGGGTCGTTGGGCTTGTTGGGGTCAGTCATGGTGCGATTCCTTGGAAGGGGGCCGTGAGACTTTGACGAAGGCGTTGGCGGGGCTGTGGCCGGCGCCATGATCGAACATGCGCAGCACTCTCAGCGCGCGTTGCTCGTGCTGACTGCCGTACTCGCATTCCATGACCGGGACGCCGTCGACCCGGGCGGTTACCGTCTCGGGCAGCTCGAGGGGCAGGATGTCGCCGACCGTAAGGCTCATCACCTCGGAGATGCGCGAGGGCAGGTCGGCGAAGTCCGCCACCAGTTCCACCTGGGAATGGCGCAGCTCGCCGGCCATGCGTCGATGAAAGGCGCCGTCCTTGTCGCGGTTGCCGTCGCTCAACGGGTTGGTCAGCAGGTCCCGCAACGGCTCGATCATGGCGTAGGGGATGCAGATCTGGAAGCTCGAGGCCAGGTTGCCGACTTCCAGATGAAAGTCGGTGTTGACCACGATTTCGTTGGGCGAATTGGTGATGTTGGCGAATTTCGACTGCATCTCCGAGCGCAGGTAGGAGATGTCCAGCGGGTACACCGACTTCCACGCTTCGCTGTAGGCGTCGATGGCCAGTTGCAAGACCCGCTGGATGATGCGTTGTTCGGTATTGGTGAACTCGCGGCCTTCGGACTTGGTCAGAAAGCGCCCGTCGCCGCCGAACAGGTTATCGACCACCATGAACACCAGGCTCGGGGGAAACACGATCAGGGCGGAGCCCTTGAGCGGTTTCATGGCGATGATGTTGATGTTGGTCGGCACCGGCACGTTACGCGCGAACTGGCTGTAGCTCTGGTAGCGAACCGCCTCGACGGTGATGTCGGCGCTGCGTCGGAGCAAATTGAAGACGCCGGTGCGAAAGTGCCGGGCGAAGCGTTCGTTGATGATATCCAGCGCCTGGAGGCGCTCGCGGATGATGCGGTGCTGGGTGGCCGGGTCGAACGCGCGTATGCGGCCCTTGGGGCCGCTGGCCGCCGGGCTCACGGGCTCGTCGTCACCGCTGACGCCATTGAGCAAGGCGTCGATCTCTTCTTGAGAGAGCAGGTCGTCTTGGGACATGGAAATGGCCTGCCTATTGCACGATGAACTCGGTGAAGAGCACCTGGTCGATGTGAAGCTCGGTCTGGCCGCCGTCGAGGGCGTCGGACAGCCGCGCGACGATCTCATCGGCCAGGCGCTGCTTGCCTTCGGCATTGGAGATATCGCCAGGCGCCTTGCCCGACAGCAGCAGGACCAGACGATTGCGGACCTGGGGGCGATAGGTAGCCAGGGCCTCCTGGGTTGCCGCGTCTTTCACCTTGAGGGTGAGGCCGGCATAGAGCAGGCGGGGCCCATCGCCGTCTTCGGCCAGGTTGACGGTGAAGGGGTCGAGGCTGACATAGATCGGCGGCGCCGCCACGGCGGGGGCGACCGCCTGTTGCAGGGTCTCGCCGGCGTGGGCGAAGCCGTCATCGCCGCGGTCCTGGTAGAGCAGGTAGAAGGCGGCGGCCGCCGCGGAGGAGGCCAGCACGACGAGGATCACCAGTATCCAGGTCAGCGCACGAGATTTCGCCATGTCCTTGTGTTCCTCAATCAAAACGCCGGGCGCTGGCGCCAATGGAAGCGGTGGACCCCGTGACCGTGGTCGGGGCGCGGGGAGGTAGCTCAGTATGGCGCCGGAGAAGGATCGGCGATGGCTCGAACAGGCGTCGTCTTCACGCCTATCTTGAGAGTTTGTGACCGGCCTGGGCGGGTCCGTCCTTTGCCGCGCCGACGGGCTGTCGCTCAGCGCGGCTCGCGCCCTCAGGCGTAAAGGTCGACCCGGCCGTCGAGCGCCACCGCGGGCCGTGAATCGGTCGCACCACGCTCGGCGCCGACGTCAGCGCCGGGCTGGGAACTCGTGATCGGCCCGCCAGGGCCGCCGCTCTGGCGGGCCTCGGCGAAGCGCTCTTGCTGGCCCTGGCCATGGTCGCTGACCGAGGCTTCACCGAGGCTGATGCCTTGTTCTTCAAGGGCCTCACGCAGCTGCGGGATGGCTTGCTCCACGGCTTGGCGCACCGGCGCCTGGGCGGACAGGAACTGGGCGTGGGCGCCGTGCTCGCCAAGGCGCAGACTCACCGTGAGAGGGCCGAGTTCGGCGGGGTTCAGGCGCAGCTCGATGCGCTGCTCCCCGTGGCCGTCGGTGCGGCCGAGCCGCGCCATGACGCTGCCGAGCTGGGTGTTCCAGGCCTGGCTGGCGAGGGGGGCAGTCAGGGTGGCCTGAGCCAGCGTTGGGTTCGACGCCGTGGGATGGGCTGTGGCTGGTGAGGCGGCACCCGCCACCATCGTCTCCGCCCCGCGCGGCGTGCTCGCCTCGCCAAGGCCTCTGTCCATGGCCGCCGGGACGTCCAGGGTAGCGCCCTGGGTGCGTGGGGCGGAAGGCGCGAGGCTTGGCGTGGCATCGTCGGAGGCCAGGCTCTGGAGGGCGCCAGTGGCGGTGCCGGAAGTGTCTGGTGTGCCTGCCTGCCGTGCGACGGCCTGGGCCATAGGCGTGATGCCATTGGCCGATGCCCGCGTATCGTCGACCGGGGCCCCGGTGGGGGGGGGCGAGGCGCGAAGGCCCCGCGCCGCCGCCTGGAGGGCGGTGGTCAGGGGTGACGCCGAGGCGTCGATCATCGCCGGGGCATCGACCTTGAGGGGGGAAGCCGCGGTAGCGGTGGCGGTAGCGGTGGCGAGGCCGGCGGGGCGAGCGGCGACCTGAGCCATGACCGCCAGGCGCTCGCGGGCGTTGGCCACGGCGCTGGCCGCGTGTCCCGCGTCGGCGACCGTTGCCAGGCGCTGCCCCGCCTCGCCTGGCGTACCGCCGACGGTGACGGTAGCCGCGGCCTGGGGCTCGGCGGCGAGGGCGGCGAACCAGGGCGACAGCTCGCTGAGGGTCGTGGCGGTGGCGTTGCCATCGTCGCCCTGGGCTGAGTCGTTCAGGCCGTCACCGAGGCGGTCGTTGAGGTTCGGCGTCTCGTCGCCGGTGAGCGGGGCCTGGCTTCCGCCTTGGCCCTGGCCCTGGACCTGATTCTGGTTCTGGCTGGGCGGCGTAGCGGCCTGCTCGCCAGTAGGCGTCAGGCTGGCCAGGCGCTGGGCGAATTCGCCCGGGCTAGCCGCCGCGGTGCCGGTGGTGCCGCCTCGAGTGGCGGCGGGCCCGGCCGAGGGCGCGAGCAGCGAAATATCCATGGGCGAAACTCCTTCGGGTCAGAGGCCTTCGGGCAGGGCGGAGGCGCGCTGCAGGCGGCTGTTCACCATGTCATCGGTGGTGCGTTGTTCTTGACGTGCGGCCTTCACGACGCCTTCGGCGGCGCGGCGACTGGCCAAGGTGTCGTAGGCGTTCAGCCGTTGCTGTTCGCCCTGCCATTGCTGCTGGCTCTGGGAGACGCGCTGGCGCTGGCCGTCGAGGGCTTGGCGAGCACGGCCCAGGGCCTCGTCGAGGGAGGCCAGAAAGCGCTGGGTGTTGTGCAGGGTGGCCGGGTCGATACCGCGGCTCATGGAATCGGCGAGGCTGTCGGCGTACTCGCGGCGATAGGCGGTCAGTGATTCGAGCTGGGCCGCGACCTGCTGCTCCTTGCCGCGTTCGCCGGCCAGGCGTTGGCCGGCCTGGTCGCGGGCGTCCCGGGTCAGGTCGATCAGGGTGTCGAGTGGCGTGGTGCGGCTCATGGCGATCCTCCGAGGGTACGATCGAGCGCCTGACGGGCCTGGTCGAGGTCGGCGCACTCCTCGATGGGTTGCTGTAGAAAGGCTTCGAGATCGGGAAAGCGGCGCACCGCCTCGTCGAGTTCGGGGTCGTGGCCGGGCTGGTAGGCGCCGACGCTGATCAGGTCGCGGTTACGCTGGTAGCGCGAGAACAGACGCTTGAAGGCCTGGGCCCGCCGGCGCTGGTCGTCGCTGACGATGGCGGTCATGGCGCGGCTGATCGAGGCCTCGATATCGATGGCCGGGTAGTGGCCTGCCTCGGCCAGGGTGCGTGACAGCACGACGTGGCCATCGAGAATGGCCCGCGCCGAGTCGGCGATGGGGTCCTGCTGGTCATCGCCTTCGGTCAGTACCGTATAGAAGGCGGTGATGGAGCCACCGCCGGTCTCGGCGTTGCCGGCGCGCTCGACCAGGCTCGGCAGCTTGGCGAAGACCGAGGGCGGATAGCCCTTGGTCGCCGGTGGCTCGCCGATGGCGAGTGCGATCTCGCGCTGGGCCATGGCGTAGCGTGTCAGGGAGTCCATGATCAGCAGCACGTTCTTGCCGTCATCGCGAAAGCCCTCGGCCAGGCGAGTGGCGTAGGCGGCGCCCTGCAGGCGTTGCAGCGGTGAGGTATCGGCGGGGGCGGCCACCACCACCGCCCGGCGCCGGCCTTCGGCACCGAGAATATTGTCGATGAAGTCCTGCACCTCGCGGCCACGTTCGCCGATCAGGCCGACCACGATGACATCGGCGCGGGTATAGCGGGCCATCATCCCAAGCAGCACCGACTTGCCGACGCCGGACCCGGCGAACAGCCCCATGCGTTGGCCACGGCCGACGCTGAGCAGCGCGTTGATGGCGCGAATGCCGACGTCGATCTGGTCGGCGATGGGCGAGCGCGACAGGGGATTGAGCGGCGGCGTGGCCAGCGGCGCCCGGGGCGCTTCGCTGAGGTCTCCGAGGCCATCCAGCGGGGCGCCGGTACCATCGACCACGCGGCCGAGCAGTGCCTCACCCAGCGGAAAACGTCTGGCGCTGCCCGGCGCGCCCTCGCCGAGCGGCAGTACCCTGGCCCCGGGGGTGAGGCCGCTGATCTCCGCCAGTGGCATCAAGTACAGGCGGTCGCCGGCGAAGCCCACCACTTCGGCCTCGGCGTAGCGTTTTCCCGTGCTGGATTCATCGGGCAACTCGATGCGACAGCTGTTGCCCAGGGCCACCTGCAGGCCGACCGCTTCGATCACCATGCCGGTGGCACGCACGACTCGGCCACTGGCGCGCACCGGCGGCAACGGCTCGATGCGCGCGGTGACCGCCCGCAGGCTATGTTGCCAGTGCTGGTGGTGGGGCGAGGTGCTGGACGCATCGGGCATGGCGATCTCCGGACTAGTCGGCGGTGGGCGTGCGTGAACGGCGGCGAACCTGGGCGTTGACCGCGTCCCAACGACGCTCCCAGGTGGCATCGAGCTCGCCTTGCTCACCCGCCACGCGACAGCCACCGCGGTGCAGGCGCTCGTCGCCACGCAGCGACCAACCGGCCGCGGCCAGGGTCTCGCCCAGGTGGCGCTCGACCAGTTTCAGGTCCAGCGGGTGCAGCCACAGGCGCTGCTGGCCGACCAGCGGTGGGTCGGTGTGCAGCAGGCCCTGGACTAGCTCGACGACCTGGCGCGGGCGAGCCTTCAGGGCATCGCCGGCCAACTGGCGGCCGGTGGCCAGTGCCAGGTCCACCAGGTCGTCGGCGATGGCGTCGTCCAGTGCGGTGAGCTCGTGATGAAAGCTCTCGATCAGCGTGGCAAGCGGCGCCAGGGCTTCGCTGCTGCGCTGTTCGATGGCGTCCTGGATTTCCTGTTCGGCACGCCGGCGGCCTTCGGTAAGGCCCTGTTCGAGCCCGGCGCTGTAGCCGTCGGAAAAGCCTTGTTCGTGGCCCTGCTGGCGGCCGGCTTCGCGTCCTTCCGCCACGGCTTGTTGGTGCTGGGCGTCCAGCGCCTGGCGCCGCTCGGTCGCGGCGTCGGTACCGGTCCGCGCATCGGTCGGCACGGGCCTGGCGTCGGTCGGCTGCTCGGTCTCGCCGCGCAACTGGCCCATGTCCCAGCGCCGCCAGGTGCTGGCATCGAGTTTCGCCGGGGGCTCGTGGCGGTCGTGGGACGCGCTAGACATAGGCTTCGTCTCCGCCGCTGAGCACTATCTCGCCGCTGTCGGCCAAGCGCCTGACGATCTGCAGGATGGTCTTCTGTTCGGCTTCGACCTGGGACACGCGCACCGGGCCGCGCGCATCCATGTCTTCCTGGAGCAGGTCGGCGGCGCGCTGGGACATATTGAGCATGAACTTGGCCTTGAGCGCCTCGGGGGCTCCCTTGAGCGCGACCACCAGCGAGTTGGTGTCGATTTCCTTGAGCACGAGCTGAATGCTGCGGCTGTCCAGGTCGACCAGGTTCTCGAACAGGAACATTTCGTCGATGATGCGCTGGGCCAGGTCTTCGCTGTGGGCGCGAACGGTATCGATGGCAGCCTCTTCCTGGGAGGAGTTCATCAGGTTGAGGATCTCGGCGGCGGTGCGCACGCCGCCCATCTTGGCGCGCTTGAGGTTCTGGCCATCGAGCATGCTGGTGAGCACCTCGGTGAGTTCCTGCAGCGCCGCCGGCTGCACGCCACTGAAGGTGGCAACACGCAACACCACGTCGTTGCGCAGCTTGTCGTCGAATTGCTCGAGCACGTCGGCGGCCTGGGGCCGCTCCAGATGCACCAGAACCGTGGCGATGATCTGGGGGTGCTCGTCTCTGATCAGTTCGGCCACCGTCGAGGCTTCCATCAGGTTCAGGGCATCGATGCCGGAGCTCGGGCCGGTGGCTTCCAGTACGTCCTCGATCAGGCTCGAGGCGCGTTCGCTGCCGAGTGCCTTGGTCAACACCGAGCGGATGTGTTCGCTCGAGTTCATGTTCAGGCCGATGTATTCCTCGGTCTCGTCATGGAACGCCTGCAGGACCTTGCGCATTTCGTCATGGGAGACCTGGCCAAGCTGGGCCATCTCCCGGGACAGGTTCTGTATTTCACGGGCATTCAAGTACTTGAACACCTCGGCGGCGCTGTCCTCGTCGAGGGCAAGGAGCAGCACGGCGCTGCGGCGCAGGCCGCTTGGAGTCTCGATCCTAGTCATTCTCATTCATCCAGCTGCGCACGATCATGGCCACCATGCGGGGATCTTCCTGGGTCATTTCACGCAGGTCGTTGAGATTCTGCTCGTAGGCCGATGCCTTGCGTCGCCGCGGTGTTCGGGCATAGGGCTGAGTCTCGTCGTCGCCTTCCTCGTTGTCACTGGCACCGGAGACATCGTCGTCGTCATCGCCGACGCGGGCGCTGAACGGTGCCGTAGCCGGTGCCAGCGCCGGAGACGACTCGGTATAGCGGCGGATCAGCGGGCGCAAGATCAGCAGATAGAGCAGCAGCAGGGCCAGGCCGATCAGCAGGTAGCGGCCAAGGGCGAAGGCCAGGCGCTGAACGTCGGAGTCCTTCCACCAGGGCAGGGGGGCGCTGTCCGGTGCGGTGGTGAAGGGGCTGTTGACCACCGCCAGCTCGTCGCCGCGAGTATCGGAATAGCCCATGGCCTGTCGCACTAGGCGTTCGATCTGGTCGATCTGGGCGGCCTCCAGGGGCTCCTCGCTGGTCTCGCCCGCGTCATTGGTGGTGGCGCGATAGTTGACCACCACGGCGGCGGACAGCCGCTCGATGCGTCCTCTGCGGTACTGAACGTGGGAGACCTGGCGATCGACCTCGTAGTTGATGACGTCGTCGCGGCGTAGGCGCGAGGGGTCTCCGCCCTGATCGCCCGCCGCCGCAGCGGTCGGGTTCGGGTTGGCCTCGGCCTGGGCGTCGTTTTGACCCGCCGGGTCCTGGGGCGCCTCGATGGGCGAGGGGGCGGTTCCGGGCGGGGTGTTGCTCAGTGCGCCGGGGATACCGCTGGCCAGGTCGCCATCGCCGTTGACGTCGAGGCTGGTCTGTCGGCTGCGTACCGCCGCCGCGTTGGGCGGCTGGTTGGGGGAGTAGCGTTCGGCGGTCTCCTCGCGCCGAGCGAAATCGATCTGGGCAGTGACCTGGGCCTTGACGTTGGTTGGCCCGAGAATCGGCGCGAGGATGGCTTCGATACGGCGCTGGTAGGAGCGTTCGACGTCGGCGATATAGTCGAGCTGGGTGCCGTCGAGCCCGTTGCCATTGCTGGTCGGCGAAGACAGCAGGCGCCCCCCCTGGTCGACCACGGTCACGTCTTCGGCGATCAGGTCGGGCACGCTGGACGAGACCAGGTGCACCATGGCGGCGATCTGGCCTTCGCCGAGGCGACGGCCAGGCTCCAGGGTGACGACCACCGAGGCCTTGGCCGGCTGGCGCTCGCGCACGAACACCGAGTCCTTGGCGAGTGCCAGGTGGACGCGGGCCTCGGCGACCGGGCCGAGGGAGGCGATGGAGCGCGCCAGCTCGCCTTCCAGCCCGCGCTGATAGTTGATCTGTTCGGCAAACTGGCTGATGCCGAAGGCCTGGCTCTCCATCAGCTCAAGGCCGATATTGCCGCCGTGGGGCAGGCCCTGCTCGGCCAGCTGCAGGCGCAGGGTATTGACCTGCTCGCTCGGCACCAGCAGGGCCTGGCCGCCGGCGCTGAACTGGTAGGGGATGCCGCGGCTATCGAGCTCGTTGATGATGGCCCCGCCATCGGCCTCGGTGAGGTTGCTGAACAGCACGCGAAAGTCCGGGCGTGAGGCCCACATCACCAGTGCCACCAGGATGGCAATGGTCGCGGCAGCGCCAATCAGTAGCGCGATCAGCGGGCTACCCTTGAGCTTTGTTCTCAGGCCGGCGAGCCCTGGCGAGGGCGTCGCGGCGGCGTCGGCGGACGCAGCGCTCATGCGCGCCTCCTGCCGTGGAGAGCTTTGTGGGCCTTGGGGGACTGAGGTGACATGAGGCCGTCCGTTTCTCGGAGTGGTCCGCAGCCTGGGCGCGGTTCTGTGATGACAGCCATTATCCGTAGGCCGCGTCACCGCAAAGGTCGAAATAGCCGGTCTTTTGCACTCCATTTGCGTCAATGGCGACGTGACGCGACTTGATAGGCTTGGCAACGTCTTTCATCGACCAGGAATTCCGTTCATGGCCATACCCGCGATGCAGTCCGCCCTCGCCCAGATGACATCCATGGCTCAGCAGGCCGGTCAGGCCAACGATTCGCGTGGGTTGGCGGCAGGCGGTGCTGGCATGCAGGCCGATACCGGCTTCGCCGATGCGCTGAAGTCCTCGATCCAGCGCATCAACGAGCTCAAGCAGACCGCCGATACGCAGGCCAAGGCTTTTCAGGCCGGCACGCCCGGAGTGGAACTCAACGACGTGATGGTCGATATGCAGAAGGCCAGCGTGGCCTTTCAGATGGGGCAGCAGGTGCGTAATCGACTGGTCAGCGCCTACAAGGATGTGATGAACATGCAAGTGTGAGCGTGGGCGTCCGCCGCCGCTTCGTGTTTGTGCAGAAACGATAATGTAATGATTGTCTGATATTGATGTGTCCACCGGCCCGTCCAGAGGCAGGATTCAGCAAGGGACATATCAACAATGCGGCGCATCGAGCGCATGACCATTCGCACCAGCGGCGCGCTGGTGCTTCTCACCTTTACCTTGGTCTTGACCGTCCTCGGCGGCCTTGGCCTGTATGCCAATTTCCACGGCCAGACCGCCTTCGATAGCCTGCGTGAGACACAGGTCGAGCAGACTCGGTCACTCAATCGTGCCTATGTCGCGATGTTGCGCTCTCGCCTGACCATGGATCATGCGGCCGGTCTGATTCGCCGCCCGTCCTTCGACCGCCCCGGGCCGCTGATCGAGCAGACCGAGGCGCTACTGGCCGAAGCGCGTGGGGCCTTCGCGCGTTTCCTGGCGGTGCCGGCCCAGCAAGACGCCATCGATGCGCTGGAGTCGCGTTTTCGGTCGTTGCTTGGCACCGGCCTGGAGCTGCAGTTGATGGTGCTCAAGGAAGGCGACATCGGCGCCTACGACTCCGGCCAATCCCGGGTCAGCGCCATGAGTCAGGCGTTCATGGATGCCGCCGACGGCTATTTCGTGACCCTGGCGCAGCGTGGCGATCGCCAGGCGGGCGGTTTTCGTGACCTGGCGACGGGGCTCAATCTTGCCATGTTGCTGGCCCTTGGCCTCGCGGCCGCGATGGTGGTGATCGTGGTGTGGGGCGTGCGCGCGAATGTGCTGCGACCCCTCGCTCGCCTCGTCGATCATTTTCATGCCATGGCCGAGGGGGACCTGTCGCAATCGGTGGTTCAGGCGATGCCGTCCAGGCGGTCTTTCATGATCTCTTTCTGGCGTACGTGCACCACCGCTGTCCCGGGCTCTTCCACGACCCACGTGGCCGCGCGCGCCGCCCCGGACACCTGTAACGAGATCGAGAGCCTGTACGTGGCGCTCGATGCCATGCGCTTGGCGTTGGCGGCAAGCGTCGAGGATATGCGTCAAGGGAGCGACAGCGTAGATGAAAGTGCCCGGCGTCTGCGCGATGACCATGGTGAGCTGGCGATGCGTACCCGGCGGCAGGCGGCCAGCCTGGAGCAGACGGTGGCGAGCCTCGAGGAGTTGACCAGCAGCGCAGCCCAGAGTAGCGCACACCTTGGTGAGGCCAACCACCTGGCCGAGGACGTGACGCGCCGCGCCGCCGACGGTAGTCGAAGCGTGGCCGCCGTGGCCGCCACCATGGGAGACATTCAGCGCCGTTCCGCACGCATTCAGGAGATCGTCGGATTGATCGACGGGATCGCGTTTCAGACCAATATCCTGGCGTTGAACGCGTCGGTGGAGGCGGCCCGCGCTGGTGCGCAAGGCCGCGGCTTCGCCGTGGTGGCAGGAGAGGTCAGGAATCTGGCGACACGCAGTGCGGCGGCTGCCGGCGACATTCGCCGATTGATCGCCGACTCCCGGGCTAGCATCGAGGCCGGTGGGCGCCAATCCAGGGAGGCCGACGCGGCCAATCGGGCGATTGTTGCCGCGGTGCACGAGCTGGGGCAACGCATCGATGGTATCGACCGAGCTAGCGGGGAACAGCAACGGGGGCTGGAGCAGATTCGCTTGGCCGTGCGCGATATCGACCACGTCACCCAGCACAACGCTGCCATGGTCGAGCGAGCACAGACCACCACCGAGTCTCTGGCACAGGCAGCGGGCGCGCTGCTTGAGCGTGGCGGGCACATGCGCCTGCCGCCGCCCGGCCGTGCCAAACATGGCCTGGCTGGCGAGGCTAAACGAGGCGCAAAGAGGGAGACGATGACGCACAAGGCACGGGGGCATAAGCACAAGGCGGAGCCGCTCGACACCGAGTGGCTCGTCGGTGCCTCACGCCCATCGACAGGGCCTGCCGGGCGCGCTGTTTACGCTCCTGACTAAAGTTGCATGTCAGATGGTCGATATCCGCTCTCGAGAACCCGGGGCACCGGGGCAAGCCTGATCAACGAGAGCGATAATGATCCACTCCCTGAGAATTCGCATTTTGATCACCACGGTGGCGGTTATCGTCGCCGCGCTGGTGATCAACGGCGCCGTCAGCCTGACCATCCTCAACCATCACCAGGACCGTCAGGTCGCCACCGACCTGGCGGCCGTTGCCGAAGGCAATGGACGTGCCATCGATGAATGGGTTTCCGGGCACGTGCAGATGATCGAAGCACTGGCCCCGATGGCCACCGCCGAAGCCCCCCTGACAAGCCTGTTGCAACTGCAGCAAGGTGGCGGGTTCCTTACCACCTACATGGCCTATCCCGATACCTCCGACGCGGTGTTTTCCGATGGCTGGGAGGCACCGGCCGACTATGATCCGCGCGGACGCCCTTGGTTCAAGCAAGCCACGGCGGCCCAGCGGACAGTGGTGACCCGCCCTTATGTGGATGCCAACACCGGCGGGCTGGTGGTGACTTTCGCCACACCTTTCTATGATGGCGGTCGCCTGGTGGCGGTGGCCGGCGGTGATATCGCCATCGATAGTGTCGTCAGCACCGTCAACGCCATTGCGCCGACGCCGGACAGTTTCGCCTTTCTGGTCAGCGAAGATGGGACGCTGATCGCCCACCCCGACAGTACGCTGAGCCTGGCCCCTGCCACGGACCTGTCGGCATCGCTGCAGCCGGCTTTTCTGGCAACACTCGGGCAGTCTGGATCGCCTCCCGAGGTCGCTATCGACGACCGTGAACAGCGCCTGATCGGTTTTCCGATAGACAACACCGACTGGCAGTTGGTGGTGGCCATGGATGTGGCCGAAGCCGGTGCTGGCGTGCGCCAGGTTACCCAGGCATCGGTCATTACTCTCGTGGTCGTGGGGAGTGCCGCCGTACTGGTGCTGGGCGGCCTGCTGCGCATGGCCTTCCGTCGTCTCGATGTCGCCCGTGATGCCATGGTCAATGTCGCCAGCGGTAACGGCGACCTGACCCGTCGCTTGCCCGAAGAGGGCAAGGATGAGGTGGCGCAGATCGCCGCGGCCTTCAATCGTTTCGTGGCGCGAATGGAGTCGGCGATGCTGACGATCCGCGACAGCAGCGAATCGGTGCGGGTGGCCGCCGGTGAGATCGCCCTGGGGGGACAGGACTTGTCGCGTCGCAGCGAAAACGCCGCGGCCAGCCTGCAGCAAACCTCGGCATCCATCGAGGAGATCACCAGTACGGTGTCTCATACCGCCGATTCCTCGCGTCAGGCCAACGGCCTATCGCGTCAGGCCTCCGAGATGGCGGGTCGCAACGGCGAGGTGGTGACTCAAGTGGTCAGTACCATGGAGGGCATCACCCAGTCCTCCGAGCAGATCGCCGATATCGTCAAGGTCATGGATGGCATAGCCTTCCAGACCAACTTGCTGGCGCTCAATGCATCGGTCGAAGCCGCCCGGGCCGGCGAGCACGGGCGGGGGTTTGCCGTGGTCGCCGGGGAGGTGCGCCAGTTGGCCAATCGCTCTGCCGAGGCATCGCGGGAAATTCGCCAACTGATCGACACTTCCAGCGAACGCGTGAGTTCGGGCACCGATCTGGTACGCCAGGCCGGCGTCACCATGGAGGAGCTGGTGACCCAGGTCGGCCGAGTGGCCGAGAGCCTGGGGGAAATCAGCGTAGCGGCCGAAGAGCAAAGCGACGGCATTACCCAGATCAACGTTGCCGTGTCCGAGCTGGACCGCATGACGCAGCAGAACGCGGCGCTGGTGGAAGAGTCCACGGCCGCGGCCGAGCGGTTGAAGGAGCAGGCCGATCGCCTCTTCGCCGTGGTGGGAGGCTTCACCCTCGGCGGGGAGAGCCTCCAGGTGACGCCGCGAGACGCCAACGCCCTGCGCCAGCCGGGGCAGGCAGCGATGACGAACGTCTAGCCGGGCGTCGGTTGCGGGGGCGGATTCGCTAACTACAGCGGCTGTAGCGCTCAGTGACGGCGGCGTTCGTCCCTCATGGGCCAAGCGTTCGAGACCCCTGGTTGACACAAGGGAGGCAGGAGCCGTGCCTCCGGCCTCTCTTGTGGATTGCCTTTCGCCATTGTCCTTCGCCATCGACGCATTGGGGAGGCGGGCCAAGCGCCATGGCAGGCTCATTTTCCGCTGGAGCCTTCGATACGACGGACCACCAGTGTCGTGTTGCTGGATTGTAGATTTTGCCGATTCATCGAGGTTGGGTAACAAAGTGGGCTGAATCGCCGATGAGTCGGGGCGGACTCGCCCGAGCCCTTGTGCGACAACGGCTCTCTATCGGCAGGTTTTCACGCTTTCTCACGTTGTCTGCGACGCGTATCGCGCCGTTTTCCTTTGATCAAGCATAAAGGCGCGGCTTCCGGGGCCCCTGCGTCGAAATTTCGCTCCTGCTGCAAGTTTTGTTGGATCTGGGTGGCTGAGACTTAGTTGCCGAGATGTAAGTATGAAGAATCTCATTTTCTGGAATCGTACCCCTTGGGCCACCCCGGACCCCGCGAGGCAGTAAAACGGCGCCTTCGACATTGACCGGCTCATGGGCCGGTGGGACCGCCCAGCCTAGGCGTTCTCCAGTGTCAGGACCGGCATCGTTTGTTCTTCTCTCTTATCTCCCCCATCTGGCCTCTCTTGCCTCGCCCATGCCCCACCAGGGGTCTCGCCGGGTCGAGGTAGACCCGCCGCGATGATTGCTGGCAACCACCGAAGAGTGCTACCGCCATTGCCGGCAACTTTCGATAGATTCCGGTTCGGATAATCCTGGCCGACCCTTGTTAACGTCCGTGATGTTATTGCGGCATTCTTCTTTCCTTATTGTTAGTTGGTCGGGTGCATCTTTCAAATTTTTTGTAGCGTGCTCAAAACTGTGAAATTTTTCTGAATTTATTGAGACGTTTTCGTCTTCTTGGTGTAGGAGTAAGGCGTTTTTTTATGCTGTGACGCTATATCTGTGCCGCCAAGCGGTGTTTTTATAAGATGCTGTTTAGGTTGGTTTTTGCCATATTGTCGATTGGTTTTTTATGTGCATTTTTTGTTTTATTTAGATATCTGGTGTTCTTCTGTTGGTTGCGGTAATGCTTCAAAATAGCACAGTAAAAAGCCAATGGATTAGCAAGTATGCTTTATCCAGTTGCGCTGCTGTCTAATAACTTTGTTGGGGTGGAATGACGAACTTTCAGACATTAATCTCGAGAGCTGTGGCAGCGGTCGATTTTGTTACTTTGCCGTGCCTTGAATGACGAGAAAGAAAAAATGATGCCAAAACGGGACAGGGACAGCGCCCACTGAAACCCCGGGGCGGTAGCGTGCCTGAATGCGACCTTTACGTAGTCTGGTGCTGGCTTACGAGTTGCCTGCACTGCGAAGACGGGCCGTTTCAGCAAGGCGTTCAAGAGACCCCTGTGTCGGCGCCGGTCGTTACGTCCCGTGGGCGGTGCTGGTCGCCGAGAGCGGCCGGTAAGGCAACGGCAGGCATCCGGCAGATATTCGTCATGCATCAGCAAGAAGTAGTAGGCAGTAGCAGGCCCCTGATAGGTGGCAATGGCTGGCACCTGGCAGGTACCGCGAATCGACGGGAGGCAGGCACGGCGGTATCTCGGGGCGGCGGCGACAGCCGGCCCACCGTACGCGCTCTGTTCTCGTCTTTCCCCATTTCGTCCAGAGACTGTCGCCAGACACTCGGGACGCTTTCGATGCTGGAGTAAGGACCACTGTGGCCATGGACATTTCCCCCGACCGACAGACGCACTTGAAACAGCTCGAGGCCGAATCGATCCACATCATTCGCGAAGTCGCCGCCGAATTCCGCAACCCGGTGATGCTGTATTCCATCGGCAAGGACTCGTCGGTGATGCTGCACCTGGCGCGCAAGGCCTTCTATCCCGGGACGCCGCCGTTCCCTCTGATGCACGTCAACACCACCTGGAAGTTTCGCGAGATGATCGAGTTTCGCGATCGTATGGTGGAACAGGCCGGCATGCAGCTCATCGAACACATCAATGAGGAAGGCGTGGCGGCGAACATCAACCCGTTCGATCATGGCAGCGCCAAGTACACCGATGTGATGAAAACCGCTGGTCTCAAGCAGGCACTCGACAAGTACGGCTTCGATGCCGCCTTCGGTGGCGCGCGGCGCGATGAGGAAGCCAGTCGCGCCAAGGAGCGCGTGTTCTCCTTTCGCGATAAGCACCACCGCTGGGAGCCCAAGAGTCAGCGCCCGGAGCTGTGGAACATCTACAACGCCAAGGTCAACAAGGGCGAGTCCATTCGCGTGTTCCCGCTGTCCAACTGGACCGAGCTCGATATCTGGCAGTACATCTACCTGGAGGCCATTCCGATCGTGCCGCTCTACTACGCCGCCCCGCGCCCGGTGGTGGAACGCGATGGCATGCAGATCATGGTCGATGACGACCGCCTGCCCCTTGAGCCTGGGGAAGTCCCCGCAGAGAAGTGGGTGCGCTTTCGCACCCTGGGCTGCTACCCGCTGACCGGTGCCGTGGAGTCCGAGGCGGCCACGCTGCCCGAGATCATCCAGGAAATGCTGCTGACGCGGACCAGCGAGCGCAGTGGACGCGCCATCGACCATGATCAGGCCGGGTCGATGGAAAAGAAAAAGCGCGAAGGTTACTTCTAAGGGAGCGGGAACATGTCACATCAGTCAGAGCTTATTGCCGAAGATATCGAGCAGTATCTCAGGGAGCATGAGAACAAGGACCTGCTGCGCTTTATCACCTGCGGCAGCGTCGATGACGGCAAGTCGACCCTGATCGGACGGCTGCTGCATGACTCCAAGATGATCTATGAAGACCAGCTGGCGGCGATCACCCAGGCCTCGAAGACCAGCGGCACCACCGGCGAGGAGGTCGACCTGGCGTTGCTGGTCGATGGCCTGCAGTCCGAACGGGAGCAGGGCATCACCATCGATGTGGCCTATCGGTTCTTTTCTACCGACAAGCGCAAGTTCATCATCGCCGATACGCCGGGGCACGAGCAGTACACTCGCAACATGGCCACCGGCGCTTCCACCGCAAGCCTCGCGGTGATTCTGATCGATGCCCGCTACGGCGTGCAGACCCAGACCCGCCGCCACAGCTTCATCTGCGACCTGCTCGGCATCCAGCACCTGGTGGTGGCCATCAACAAGATGGACCTGGTCGAGTTCGCCGAGGCGCGTTACGAGGAAATCGTCGCCGAATACCAGCTGATCGCCGGCAAGCTCAACGCCCGGGATATCCAGTTCGTGCCGATGTCGGCACTCAAGGGCGACAACGTCGTCAACCCGAGCGAGTTGATGGATTGGTACCAAGGCCCAGCCATGCTGGAGCTGTTGGAAAACGTCGAGATCAGCCATGACCAGAACCTGCGCGACCTGCGTCTGCCGGTGCAGTACGTCAATCGGCCGAACCTGGATTTTCGTGGCTACTGCGGCACCCTGGCCGCCGGCGTGATGATGCCAGGCAAGGGGGTCAAGGCGCTGCCGTCGGGCAAGACGTCGGTCGTCGATCGCATCGTGACGTTCGATGGTGATCTCGATGCCGCTTATCCGGGGCAGGCGATCAGCGTCACGCTACGCGACGAGATCGATGTCTCGCGCGGTGACTGGTTGGTCGCCGCCGATGACGACGTGATGCTGGCGTCGAACTTCGAGGCCGATATTGTCTGGATGCATGAGGCCCCTCTCGAGCCTGGTCGCTTGTATGACCTCAAGCTAGCGACTCGTGACCTGGCGGGAAAAATAGCGGCCATCGACTACCAGGTGGATGTGAACACGCTGGAACAGCGCCATGCCGACAAGCTGGACCTGAACGCCATCGCTCGCTGCCAGGTAGAGTTGACCGCGCCGGTGCCGGTGGACGACTACCGCACCAACCCGGGTACTGGCAGCTTCATTGTCATCGACCGGCTTTCGAATATCACCGTGGGTGCCGGCATGATTCATCGTCCGCTGGACAGTGAGTTGCCCTACGAGTATCGCGACAACGACAGCAAGGCCAACGTGGTGTGGAATCGCACCAGCGTGACCCAGCAGATGCGCGAGCAGCTCAACGGCCATGGGGGGAAATGCGTGTGGTTCACGGGACTGTCGGGTTCCGGCAAGTCGACCCTGGCCAATGCCCTGGAAGTGGAGCTCAATCGGCGCGGCTATCACACCATGCTGCTGGATGGTGACAATATCCGTCATGGGTTGTGCAAGGATCTCGGCATGGGGGAGGCGGAACGCGGCGAGAACATCCGCCGAGTGGGCGAAGTGTCACGCTTGTTTGCTGAAGCCGGAGTGATCGTTATTACCGCCTTTATTTCGCCGTTTCGAGCAGATAGGGAGGCGGTAAGGGGATTGTTCAAGGACGGGTGTTTTGTCGAGGTCTTCGTCGATACGCCCTTGGATGTTTGCGAGGGAAGAGACCCTAAGGGATTGTATCAAAAGGCAAGAGAGGGAAAGATTCGAGATTTTACGGGCATTAACAGCCCCTATGAAGTCCCCGTGGAGGCCGAGGTGAAGGTCAATACCGATGTCCTGAGTCAACACGACATTATTGCGAAACTTCTAAAGCAGTTGTAACTATACGACAGCCCCGGTGGGGAGTTTATTAGCCTGGAATGTCGAGTCAATAAATGTCCAACTCTTGTGCATCTTTACGTGAATTTTCGGTTCCTGTCTCGCGTTCAGGGCGGGCTTCATTGCGCTGGGCGGCATGGGTGTGTCCGTTGCTGCTGGTGGGGTGTGTGAACACGATGCCAGTGGCGCCGCTTGCCTCGGGAACGATCGTTGGAGGAAGTCAGGGGACGGCGGTGGACCCGAGTCTCGGCGGCTTCTTCGCGTCGGCCCCCGCGGGAGCCGTCACCACCCTGGCATCGGGACCCTGGGGGGCGGGAGCGGAGGTGACGGTGGGGCCCTCCTATGGCGCTGCTAGCCAACGCGTCTGCCGTCACTTGGAAGTCAGGCGTGGCGCGATGGGGGCGCTACAGCATGCGGTGGCTTGCGAGGCGGGCGCCGGGTGGGTGACGCGGCGTCTGGTCACTGGTGTCTACAACGGTGAGGGTGCGCTGAAATGAATGTCAGAGCCATGATAGGTGCCAGTCTGCTGCTTGCTCTCCCGTCGCTGTCCTCGGCGCAGAGCCTCTCATTGCCCGGGGAAGTCCTGCCCGCCGCCTCCGCGCAGCAGCCGGTGTCGGCGGAGGTCGACGCCCCCCCTCGGGCCGATTGGAGCAACGATCGCTATGGCCCGGTGGCGCAAGCTCCGCGGGTGGATATCGACAGCTTGCCCCCGTTTGGCGCCAATCTTTTCGAAGGCGGCTTTCGCGGCACCATGGTCGATGGCCTGAATCAGGACTACCGCATCAAGCCGGGCGACCAGGTCACCTTGCGCGCCTGGGGCGCGGTCGAGTTTGATCGCGTCATGCCGGTGGATGCCCAGGGCAATATTTTCCTGCCCTCCATTGGCCCCCTCGATGTCCAGGGAGTGAGCAGCGCTCAGCTCGATGCCCGGGTGCGTCAAGCGATCCAGAGCGTCTACCCGGAGAACGTCCAGGTCTACACCAACCTGCAGGGTGTCCAGCCCGTCGGGGTGTTCGTCACCGGCTATGTGGAAAACCCCGGACGCTACGCGGGAACACCATCCGACTCGGTGCTGTATTTCCTGGACCAGGCCGGTGGCATCGACAATGCGCTTGGCAGCTATCGACGCATCCGCCTCATGCGCGGTGGCCAGGTCATGGCCAGCATCGATCTCTACGACTTCCTGTTGCGTGGCGACATACCTCGTCCGCAACTGCGCGACGGTGACACCATCGTGGTCGATGAGCGTGGTTCGTCCTTCGCGGTGACCGGCGACGTCGAGAGGGCCTATCGCTACGAATTGCGCGGCCAGAACCTGTTGGGCAGTGAACTGGTACAGCTGGCGCGACTGAAAAGCGGGGTCTCCCACGTGCTGCTGCGTGGTGATCGAGCCACTGGGCCGGTGGCGACGTACCTGTCACTGTCCGAGTTCCTCGACCGATCGATCCAGCGTGGGGACGAGGTTGTGTTCAGCGCTGACCAGCGCGAGGACAGCATCGTGGTGACGCTGGAAGGCAGCTTCTTCGGTGCGTCACGCTATGCCTTGCCGCGAGATGCCCGCCTTGGCGAGTTGCTCGACGCGGTCGCGGTGCCAGCGGACATGACCGCCGAGGAAAGTGTCTCGATCAAGCGGGAAAGCGTTGCGCGTCAGCAGCGCCAGGCTCTCCACGACAGTCTGCGGCGACTCGAAACCACCTACCTTGGCGCCTCCTCGGCGACCAATGAGGAAGCCCAGATCCGGGTGCGGGAAGCGGAGCTGATCCAGACCTTCGTCGAGCGCGCCAGGACACTAGAGCCGAGTGGTCGTCTGGTGGTGGCCCACGACGCCGGCATCAGTGATATTCGCCTGCAGGATGGTGACGTCATCACCTTGCCCGAGGTGACCGACTCGGTGTTGATCAGCGGCGAGGTCATCGTGCCTCAGGCGGCGGTATTTCGGCCGGGCATGAGCGTCTGGGACTACATCGATGGCGCCGGAGGCCTGACCCAGCGGGGCGATGAGGATCACATCCTGGTCGTGCGACAGAACGGGGCGGTGCGTGACGCCGATGACATCAGCCTGCGACCCGGTGACGAGGTGCTGGTGATGCCGGCGGTGCCGACCAAGAACCTGCAGCTGGCAACCAGTATCACTCAGATCCTCTATCAGATCGCCGTTGCCACCAAGGTCGCCATCGACCTCTGAGGTCCGGATCATGCTTACACGTGACGCTTCACCCGAACGCTCCCCCTGGGAGGTGACCCGCAGTGTGTGGTACGCCATGTTCATGCGCGAGGCTATCTCGCGCACCATGGCCGATCGCATGGGCTGGTTCTGGATGGTCGCCGAACCGATGATCTTCATCCTGATCATGGTCGCGATCCGAAGCTTCATTCGCAGTGATGGACTGATCGTCGGGGCACCGTTCATTCCCTGGATGGTCGTTGGACTGATGGGCTTCTTCCTGGTTCGCGAGGGCATGATGCGAGGGCTGGGAGCGGTCGACGCCAATCAGGCCCTGTACGCCTATCGTCAGGTCAGGCCGGTGGATCCGGTGCTGGTACGCAATTTCCTCGAGGGCATGCTGCGTTCGCTGATCTTTCTCCTGTTTATCGCCGGGGCAGCGATGCTTCAAGTGGATCTGGCACCCGACAACGCGCTGCTGGCGATGTCGATCTGGTTGTCTCTATGGTGCCTGGGGCTGGGGCTCGGCCTGATCGTCTCGGTGCTCGGCACCTTGATTCCCGAGGTGGGCATCATCCTGCGCATGATGATCATGCCGTTGCTGATTCTTTCTGGGGTGATCTTTCCCATCCACAACATGCCCCACTGGATGCTCGAGTATCTGCTGCTCAACCCTGCCGTACACGGTCTCGAGTTTCTGCGTCAGGGCTTCTTCGAGGGCTATCAGCGGGTGCCGGGCAGCAGCATGATTTATTTCTGGCTGGTGACGTTGGCCTGCCTGGCGCTCGGGCTGGCGCTGCACCTGCGCTTTCAGCAACGGTTGATTGCCCAATGATCGATATCCGTGGCCTCTACAAGCGCTACCACCAGCATTCGGCCGCCGATTGGGTGCTCAAGGACATCAATCTGACGTTGCCGGCGGGGGTGAGCGTTGGACTGCTGGGACGCAACGGCGCCGGAAAATCGACGCTACTGCGCTTGATTGCCGGCATGGATACGCCCGAACGAGGCGACATTCAGCGTCGCGCTCGGGTGTCCTGGCCAATGGGCCTGGCCGGTGGTTTCCAGGGCTCGATGACCGGGCGCCAGAACGTCAAGTTCGTGGCCCGGGTGCACGGGGGGCGGCGCAATGTTCAGTCGGTGATCGACAGCGTCGAGGCCTTCGCGGAACTGGGCAGCGCCTTCGATGAACCGATTCGCACCTACTCGTCGGGCATGCGAGCGCGCCTCAATTTTGGTCTGTCGCTGGCCTTCGACTTCGATGTGTACCTGTCCGATGAGGCCACCTCGGTGGGGGACAGAGCCTTCAAGGCCAAGGCCTCGAAGGCGTTCAAGGAAAGGGTCAACCGGGCCAGCCTGATCATGGTGTCGCACAGTGAAGGCATTCTGCTGGACCTGTGCCAGGCCGGAGTCTATCTCAAGGATGGCGGCGCGCTGTGGTTTGACGATATTCGCGAGGCCATTGCCGCTTACCACGCAGACAGTGATGCCGTGCTGTCGGGTCAGGGCATCTCGTCGGCCACGAGTTCGGCGGCGACGCGCGCGCGCCGAGCCCCCCCGGAGCGGGCTATTGCGGTTGCGCACCCGCCAGTGTCGACCTCGATGGCGCGAGCCTCGAACCCTTCTCCGACAAGCATCGCTGTCGATGGTGACGACCGGCCTGGCGCTCAGCGGTCTTCTGCTGAGGGCACCACGGATGATGCCCTGGAAGCCATGGATATGGCCGAGCTACGCCACGAATTGCGCTTGCGCAAAGCGGCGTTTGATGGTGCCAAGGCTACCGCAAAGCGGGCGTCTTCTGGTGACGCGCAGGACAGCACGGACAGGCAACAGGCCGCCGCGATTACCATCGCCCGCGACCGTCTCCACACCGCCCGTCGTCTACTTCAGGCCCGCAAGCGACAGGCCCCGCCCTCGGACTGAGGAGCACTTCCCCGGAGCGTCCCGGGTCGCCATAGGAACTTCTTGGGGGCCCTGACAGGCGCATTTCACGCCCTTTCTCGCCGGGTTTCTCGAACTCGCCACGCCTGACGATTGTCGCCGGGCAATGTGCATGTCGTCACCTTCGGATTCGGTGCCGGCGCCGCGCTGTTGGCGCATGATTCACCTTCTAGCAGGGATGCTTGACCATGACTGCGTTGTTATCGCGCTACCCCCACTGGGTGTTGGCGGGCCTGTCGATCCTGGGTGTCGGGTTCTATTGGACGCTTTGGGCCGAGGACCGCTACGTCTCGGAGGCCGTCGTGGTCCTCGAGAGCCCACAGATCGCGGCTCCCCAGATCAGTTTCTCGTCGATTCTGACGGGGGCCAATAGCGACAGCGACATGTTGCTGTTGCGCGAGTTTCTGCTGTCTGTGGACATGCTTCAGGCGATCCAACAGAAGCTCGACTTTCGTGCCCACTACAGCGAGCACGGCGACATCTTCGCCCGGCTGTGGCATGCCGATGCGCCGATAGAAGACCTTCATGAGTACTACCTGCGCAGGGTCCGCGTCGAATTGGATGACTATGCCGGTGTGTTGAAGCTCGAGGTGCAGGCCTACAGCCCTGAATTCGCGCAGGCCATGACGAAGCTGCTGCTCGAAGCCGGCGAGGCGCATATGAACGACATGGGCAAGCGCCTGGCCGAAGAGCAGGTCGGCTTCCTCGAGGTTCAGGTCGAGCGTCTGCGCGAGCGCCTGGATCACTCTCGAGCGGCCCTGCTGGCCTACCAGAACGCGCACGGGCTGGTGTCACCCACCGGCACCGTTGACAGCTTGAATCAGGTGGTGGCGGGGCTCGAGGGAGAGTTGGCCAGGCTCCAGGCGCGCCGCAGCGCACTGAGCAGCTTCTCCAGCGCCCGCTCCGCCGACATGGTTCGCGTCGAGAGCGAGATCGCCGCACTGCGAGCGCAGATCGGCAGTGAGCGTGATCGCCTGGCCCAGGCCGCCGGCAATTCACTCAACCGTATTTCGTCTGAGTACCAGAGCCTCGAGCTGAGTGCTCGCTTCGCCCAGGAGACCTACTCCAGCGCCCTGGCGGCATTGGAGAACACTCGTATCGAGGCCGCTCGTAAGCTCAAGCAGGTGAGCATCCTGCAGAGCCCGTTACTGCCCGAGTATCCGACCAAGCCCGAGCGTCTCTACAACACCACCGTGTTCATCATCGTGGCGCTGTTCCTCGCCTTCATCGCCAACATGCTGTGGTTGATCGTCCAGGACCATCGCGACTGAGCTCGACCTGTCGAGAGTGCCTTTTTTTGCTTGAGTTCTTCTTCGCTGGTTGCCGGCTTGCCCGCCCAGTTTCGCAACCCCTCAACAGGGACGTCCCATGACCAAGACCTTTCTCGTAACCGGAGGCGCCGGCTTCATCGGCTCTGCCGTGGTCAGAGAGCTGATCGCCACTTCCACCCATCGCGTCATCAATGTCGACAAGTTGACCTACGCGGGTAACCTGGGCTCCGTTGCGGTCGTGGCCGACGACCCGCGTTACGCCTTCGAGCGTGCCGATATCGGCGACGCGAACGCCATGCGCCGCATCCTTGAACGGTACCAGCCCGATGTCGTCATGCACCTCGCCGCCGAGAGCCATGTCGATCGTTCCATCGATGGCCCTTCGGCCTTTATCGCCACCAATGTCGTCGGCACCCTGGTGCTGCTCGAAGAAGTCCGTGGCTACTGGGAGGCCCTGAAGGAGGCGTCGCCGGAAAAAGCCGCGGCGTTTCGCTTTCACCATGTGTCTACCGACGAGGTGTATGGCGACCTCGAACCTGACGACGCGCCCTTTACCGAGCAGACCCCTTACGCACCGAGTTCCCCCTATTCTGCGAGCAAGGCCGGATCGGATCACCTGGTCAGGGCCTGGGCGCGTACCTACGGTCTGCCGACGCTGGTCACGAACTGCTCCAACAACTATGGCCCCTATCATTTTCCCGAGAAGCTGATTCCGCTGATGATCCTCAATGCCCTGCAGGGCAAGCCGCTGCCCATCTATGGTGACGGTGGGCAGGTGCGTGATTGGCTGTTCGTCGAGGACCATGCCCGGGCCTTGATTCGGGTGGCCGACCAAGGACGAGTGGGGGAGACCTACAACATCGGCGGCCACAACGAGAAGACCAACCTCGAGGTGGTGCATGCACTGTGCGAGCTCCTCGAACGCCTGGCGCCGAGCGAAGATGGCTATCGTCATCTGATCACCTACGTTGAGGATCGGCCCGGACACGACCAGCGCTATGCCATCGACGCCGGCAAGATGGAACGTGAGCTCGGCTGGCTGCCGCTGGAAAGCTTCGCCACCGGGCTCGAAAAGACCGTGCTCTGGTACCTGGCCAACGAGCCCTGGTGGCGGGCGGTGCTTGACGGCAGCTATCAGGGCGAGCGCCTGGGGGTCGGGGCATGAGCACCCTGTTGCTGGGAGTCAACGGCCAGGTAGGGCACGAACTCCGGCGCGCACTGGCGGTTCATGGTGCGCTGTTGGCGCCGCCTCGGACGCGGCTGGATCTCACCGATCTTGCTGCCGTCGATGACTTTCTCCACCAGCACCAACCCGACACCATCGTCAATGCGGCTGCCTACACGGCGGTGGACAAGGCCGAGTCAGAGACGGCGCTGGCGCGGCGCTTGAACACCGAGCTGCCCGATCTCCTGGCACGCTATAGCGCCGACCATGAGGCCGTCCTGGTCCACTATTCCAGCGATTACGTCTATCCGGGAGACGGTGATCAGCCGTGGCACGAAGACAGCCCCACCGGGCCGCTGTCGATCTACGGCCAGAGCAAGCTCGATGGCGACGAGGCCATTGCCCGTCGCGGGTGTTCTCACCTCATTTTCCGTACCAGTTGGGTCTACAGCGCCCGGGGGAGCAACTTCCTCAAGACCATGCTACGGCTCGGCGGCGAACGCGACAGCCTGGCCATTGTTGCCGATCAAGTCGGCGCGCCGACCCCGGCGCGGCTCATCGCCGACGCCAGTGTCCATGCGCTTCGCCGTTATCGTGAGGCCGCCGAACTTGGCGGTCTCTACCATCTGGCGCCACGCGGTGTCACCAGCTGGCATGGCTTCGCCTGCGAGATCTTTCGTCAGGCCAGGCATGCCGGGATGGCGCTGGCCATTGCCCCGGAACGGGTCTCGGCGATTGCCAGCGACGACTACCCGACCCCCGCAACACGTCCCTTGAACTCACGCCTGGAGCTGTCGCGACTGGAGAACGCCTTCGCACTAGAGCTTCCCGACTGGCAGTCCCAGCTGTCGCTGACCCTGCACGACCTGTTGCCGTAGTACCACGCCACAAACATGCCGCCGTCTCCGGTAAGGCATCGCCCCACATACGAGGGATAGTGTCATGAACCGTAAGGGAATCATCTTGGCCGGCGGGTCCGGCACGCGCCTTCATCCCATCACCCATGGAGTGTCCAAGCAGCTTCTGCCCGTCTACGACAAACCGATGATCTATTACCCGATATCGGTGCTCATGCTGGCGGGAATCCGCGACATTCTCGTTATTTCGACGCCTGAAGACTTGCCGATGTATCGACAGCTTCTGAAAAGTGGCGAGCAATTTGGTGTGCGGCTTTCCTACGCCGAACAACCGAAGCCAGAGGGACTTGCCCAGGCCTTTATTATTGGCGAAGACTTTATCGGTGACGATTCGGTGTGCCTGGTACTTGGAGACAATATTTTTCATGGTCAGCATTTCAGCGAGCAGCTGAGTCGAGCGTCGGCGCAGACCAGTGGGGCAACCGTTTTCGGATACTTCGTCAAGGACCCGGAGCGTTTCGGAGTCGTTGAATTCGATAGTGACGGCCAAGCTGTCTCGATCGAGGAGAAACCGTCGTCACCGAAGTCTTCCTATGCCGTCACCGGCCTCTATTTCTACGACAACGACGTTATCGATATCGCCAAGTCGGTAAAGCCATCGGAGCGAGGCGAGGTCGAGATCACCTCGGTGAACAACGAATACTTGCGTCGCGGTGATCTCAAAGTCGAGCGTCTTGGCCGAGGGTTCGCTTGGCTAGACACGGGGACCCACGACAGCTTGTTGGAGGCTGCACAGTATGTGCAGACGGTCGAGCACCGCCAGGGGCTGAAGATTGCTTGCCTTGAAGAGATCGCCTGGAACCAGGGATGGATAAGCGATGATTTCCTTCTTCACCAGGCCAACAGTTTAATAAAGACGGGTTATGGCCAATACTTGTATCAACTTATCGAGGTCAAGTCTGCCGTCAAATAATTCGACGTCATCGATGCCGTTAGCGAGCCGATAAATATGAAAATTGAAAGATTAGAAATAGAAGATGTTGTGCTTTTTACGCCGAAGATTTTTGGCGATGAACGCGGTTTCTTTATGGAAACGTTCCGGCAGGAGACCTTCGAGGAGTTCTGCGGAAATTACCAGTTTGTTCAAGATAACCATAGCAAATCGTCCAAAGGAATACTTAGAGGTCTGCACTATCAGTTGAAGAACCCCCAGGGAAAGCTCGTACGTGTTATCAAGGGAGAGGTGTTCGATGTCGCTGTTGATATGCGTTCGAAAAGCCCGACCTATGGTCGGTGGGTTGGTGCATACCTGAGTGATGAGAATCGCCGGATGCTGTGGGTGCCGCCGGGGTTTGCCCATGGGTTCTACGTCACCACTGACGAGGCCGAGTTCGTCTACAAGTGCACCGACTATTATTCGCCCGGTGATGAATACTCCGTGCATTGGGCCGATGCGGGATTGGCCATCGACTGGCCGATCGGCGACGTCCCGCCTCGCGTATCGGAAAAAGATGCGCAGGGCGCCACCTTTGGCGAGGCGCTTGGCTACTGAGCCGATGGCCACAGGAGTGACACGTGAGCGACAAAGACCCCAAAGGCGATGGCAAGAACACCCCCGTGGAACAGGCCAGTCTGCCCGTCGACAGGCATCTGGCGACCCTGGCGCTTTCCGCGCGCCTGCGACGCATGCAGACCTCTCTCAGCTGGCGGGCAACCAAGCCACTAAGGGACCTCGGAGGCCTCTATCACAAGTACATCATGAAGTGCACGCGGCTAGACCTGCTGCCGGTTCATGAGCTGGACCTTATTACCCGCAACAACAAGGTGATCTGGGTCTCCCGGGGAGGCGATCCGCAGTTTCTGCTGACCGCTCTCAACCCGGCCGTGATGAGTCAGGGGGGCTGGTTCTCCCTCGAGTTTGATTTCGCCTGTCGACAGCCCGCGGAACAGTGTCTGTATATCGACTATGGGGATGGCTTTCAGCCCGACATCGTGGTGACACACCATGTCGAGCGGCGTGGTGCCCAGGCGCTGGTCTTCTATCTACCGCGGGGAACCAAGGCGCTGCGCTTCGACCCCGCGACCCAGCCCGGCGAGTTTTCGCTCGAGCAGCCGGTATTGAGGAAGCTTGGCGCCGGTCCGACCCTGCAGGGCGTCAACGGTTTCCTCAAGTGCTGTGAGACGTCGGAGTTCACCTTCGTGGCCTCGCAACAGGTGGAGCGTCGCCTACAGGGAGAGTTCCACTATCGCTCCCAGGGGACGGACCCGGCCTTTGTCGTCAGACACCGCCATGGTCGAGAGCTGGGGCCCGGTTGGTGCCGCATCGATTTCACCATCGTCGGCGAGTATCAGCATCAGGTAGCCAAGCTCTATGTCGATTTTGGCGAAGGCTTCTCCGAACAGCACGCCTACCCCATTCCGTTCGAATCCGGCGTGCCGTCCAGTCGTGTCATCTGGTTGGAACGTGGCGTATCGACGCTGCGTTTTGACCCCTGGGAGCGGGAAGGGGTTTTTCGCGTCGAAGGGTTCTGCGTCGACAACATCACCGGCGTCCAGGCAGCGACAGCCATCGCCTCACGCCTGGTACAGCATAGCGAGGCTTATCGAGATACGGCACCGGCCGCTATTCTTGGCACCGATGGCAGCGTCGACGCGCTGGAGGATGGCGACGCCGAGCGCCGCGAGGCACTGTATGCCGACTATGCCGACACCTTCGTCATCAATGAATCCGAGCTCTCGTACCAGAAGTGGATCGATGAGGTGGAACGCAAGGCGCAGCCCACTGCGGAAACCGTCAGCAGTTTCGTGGCGGCTTTGTCGAATGCGCCGGTCATATCTGTCCTGGTCCCGGTCTACAACCCCGATGCGGCCTTGCTCAAGGCCTGCATTCAGTCAGTGATCGATCAGTCGTACCCGCACTGGGAGCTATGTCTCGCCGACGATGCCTCGCCCGACGCCCACGTGGTTGAGGTGCTGCGCCAGTTTGAGAAGCGGGATCCGCGCATCAAGGTTCATGTTCGCCCCGAGAACGGTCATATTTCGCGTACTACCAACGATGCCTTGGCCATGGCGAGCGGAGACTACATAGCGCTGCTCGACCACGATGATGTGCTGGCGCCTCACGCGTTTTACTTTGTCGCCAAGGAGCTGGCGAAGCGGCCCGGGTTGCAGCTGATCTACAGCGACGAAGACAAGATCGACATCCATGGCACACGCTGCGAGCCACACTTCAAGCCGGACTGGAACCTGGATCTCCTGTACTCGCAGAACTATGTGTCGCACCTGGGGGTATATCGCAAGCAGTTGGTCGATCGAATTGGCGGGTTTCGCGAGGGCGTGGAGGGATCCCAGGACTATGATCTGGTGTTGCGTTGCATTCCCCATCTGCACGACGACAAGATCGTCCATATTCCGCAGGTGCTGTATCACTGGCGGGCCATCGAGGGATCTACGGCGCTTGCCGAGGAGGGCAAGGACTACACCACCTCGGCCGGCATCCAGGCTCTCTGCCATCACTTCGAGGGGCTGGGGGTGACGGGCGTGGACGTCTCCCAAGGGCTGGTGGCCAATACCTACCGTGTGTCCTGGCCTATTCCGGACCCAGCGCCACTGGTCAGCATGCTGATTCCGACCCGCGACAAGAAGGAAGTGACCGAGCTTGCCGTACGCAGCATTCTCGATAAGTCCACCTACACCAACTTCGAAATCATCATCCTCGATAATGGCAGCGTAGAGCCGGAAACCCATGAGTTCTTCGATGCGATTCAAGATGAGGACGAGCGTATACGCGTCGTTCAATATGATCATCCGTTCAACTACTCTGCGATCAACAATTACGGCGCCCGCTTGGCGAATGGCAGCATCATCGGCCTGGTCAACAACGACGTGGAGGTCATCTCGCCAGAGTGGCTGACCGAAATGGTGTCCCACGTACTGCGAGACGACGTGGGCTGTGTTGGCGCCAAACTGTACTTCGGCAACGACACTATCCAGCATGCTGGCGTGGTGGTTGGCCTAGGGGGCGTCGCGGGCCATTCCCATAAGCATTTTCCGCGTACCGCTGGCGGATACTTCAATCGTCTCAAGGTGGTGCAATCGGTCTCTGCGGTGACGGCGGCTTGCCTGTTGGTGCGCAAGTCCGTTTATGACGAGGTCGGAGGGCTCAACGAAAATGACCTCAAGGTGGCGTTCAATGATGTGGACTTCTGCCTGAAGGTCCTATCGGCCGGCTACCGTAATATCTGGACGCCTTTCGCCGAGCTCTACCACCATGAATCAATCAGTCGAGGTGCCGAAGACAGCCCCGAGAAAGTGGCTCGTTTCAATACCGAAGTCGATTACATGAAGCGCACCTGGAGTCGCATCATAGATCATGATCCAAGCTATAGCCCCTGCCTGACGAAAAGCCGAGAAGACTTCTCCATTGGTAATCGATAGTCGTTGAAGCCCCACCCCGGTTATGTTGAATCCCTGTCGATATGCAGCGATGTTGCGCATTCTATTCGCGTCGCGTTCGGTGCGTACTCTTATGCTTTTTTATGGATAAAAGGTTGTACCAAGGAGAAGTTATGGCGAAACATGATGCTCTCATTAATAAAGGGATGGTTACCATCGGGGATAAGCCCGCTGACACCAAGACTCCTATTGTGGTGATCGGCACGGCGAGAGGGGGAACCTCGATGGTCGCCGGTGTGTTGGCAAAGCTGGGTGTCTTTATGGGGGACCGTGCGGTTCATCCCGTCTACGAGGATGTGCGGCTTTCCGAGATATTCGAGCAAGGTGATCTGGACCAGAGTGCACGGATCGTGGGTGAATACGGTGCGCGTCATGAGCGCTGGGGATGGAAGAGGCCATCGGTCATCGATCACCTAGATGCGGTGGACACGCTACTGCCGAATGCTCGCTATATCATCATCTACAAGGATGTACTGTCGATCGCTCAACGTAACTCGATATCGATGCTGGCCGAGATCACCGAAGGAATGGATCGTGCCTTGTCTCAGTACAAGAAGACGTTACGCTTCTTACGCCAGAAGAAACCTCGAGCGATGCTGGTTTCCTACGAGAAGGCCAGTGCCTACCCTGAGGCCTTTCTGACGGCACTGATCGACTTCTGCGACCTGGAGCCTAGCAAGGAGAGCTATCGGGCGGCGCGGACTTTTATCGATCCTGAGCCAGAGGACTATATCGAGGCCACTCGGATCACCAAGGCTCAAGGTCAGCTCGACGCCTTGGAGGGACGCCGTGTGAGTGGCTGGGCGCGTTTCGTGCACAAGAAACAGCACGCAACGGTAGAAATATTCCTCAATGACCGCTCCGTGGGGGTCGTAGTGGCGAACGAAGATTCGAGTCAGGTCGATGTGCCAAATGCCCAGACCTGCGGTTTCAGCTTCATGATCCCTGAGTCTGTCGAGCTATACCGTGGCGCCATGGTGCGGGCCAGAGTGGTCAACGATGTCGTCGATCTCAAGAACTCTCCGACCAAGGCCGATTGATCATGGCGCGCTTCTGTTTGGCTGCAATATTTCGTAACGAGGCCCGCTATATCATCGAGTGGCTGGCCTGGCATCGGTTGGCGGGATTCCAAAGCTTCGTCATCGCCGATAACGGCTCCGATGATGGAACCTTGGCGCTCCTCGAGGCGCTGATGGATATTGGACAGATACGTGTGATCCACCAGCCGGTGCTGGAGCGCCGGTCGCAGCACGTTGCCTATCGTCGAATCCTATCGCAGATCCTCGGCGAGAGTGATCATGTCATGTTTCTCGATGCCGATGAATTTCTGGTTCATGAGTCGCAGATATTGGGAGAGGAGTGTCGAGAGCTTGAGCGAATAATGTCCAGTGGTGACGTGGGGGCTATCAGTATTAACTGGCGGTGTTTTGGTTCGTCTGGACAAACTAAGGAGGGGAAGGAGCCCGTTGTTCGCCGCTTTACGCACTATGGAAATGACGGTGATGGTGGTGCCAACTGCCATTTGAAAACACTGGTAAGCATTCCTGATGTAAAGAAGATATTTTGCCATTCCTCTAGCGTATTTGGCTCGCTTAGATATGTCGACTCTGCCGGTGAAACCATCGATGATTTCGTCGGTTCTCGAGACGTTTCTGGCGAGTCTGATCCTAGGGGCGGGCGCACGGCCAGGGTTCGAGAAGGTCCGCTACGCGTCCATCATTACGCCATCAAATCGATGGCCGAGTACAACCGCAAGCGACGCAGAGGGAGCGCAACAAAGGGCGCCAAGTATGACAAGGGAAAAGCGTATTTCAGGCGCTTCGATTTTAGTGACCATACCTTTCATTTTTCCGACGAGAAGCTGGAGCGGCTCGACCGAGAGATCGCCGCGTTGAAGCAGCGACTCAAGCGCCACCCCTGCTACGGAAAAACGCTGCGTGGTGTCGTGGATAAATCGGACGCCGAGGGGGTGAGTGGCTGGCTCGCCGACCGCGACGGAGGCTCCTTCGGGATGTCGGTCAATATCTTCGTCAACGATGTTTACGTGGGCAACGCCAAGGCCGGCTTCCTGCGTCCCGACCTCAAGCGTCCTGGCCGCTCTCGGGATGGCCGCTGCGGGTTCCGCTGGTATCACCCCAAGCCCTTGTCGGAGGGAGATCGCGTCGAGGTCAAGGTGCATGCCAATGCCTCGGTATTGGCCGGCGATGTATCCGTGGTCATCGAGTAGCGCCCCGCGGAGCTTGGCGTCAGCCATCGGCTGACGTGGCGGCTCTCGTGGTCGCCCCGGGCCTCGGATGGGACCTATCCGACGTCATCTTTCCTGATCGCCGCCGTAACCGCGATGGCGACGGTTCATCTCTCATCGTGGAGGACGCTCGATGAAACCTCTGTTTTTCGTTCATGTACCCAAGACCGCCGGGACCAGCTTCAGGCATGGCATCGAGGCCTACTTCGGCAGCTCGAAGATTGTTTATGACTATGGCCCTGGTGCGGCTCAGACCAGTCCGCCGACCCGAGAGCTGGTGCATGTGCCCGTGCCGGATCTTTGGGCGTTCTATCGTCGCTGTCTGGCGCTGGACACTCGGTTGCTGGCGGGGCACGTACCTGTGAGCAAGTACGTGTCCCTGTGCGGAGCCTCGCAAACGGTCACCTTCTTGCGCGAGCCCCTGCAACGGGCAGCGTCGGAGTACTCTCATTTTCAGCGCCTGTTCAACTACAAGGGAACCTTTCGCGACTTTATTGGCATGCCGCTTCAGAGCAATCGGCAGGCGGCGATCATGCAGGGCACGGATCTCGAAGCGATGGGGGTGGTGGGGCTGACCGAGCACTACCTGGAAAGCCTGGAATTGATCAATGCGCGCTACGGCCTGGCCATTCAGCAACGCGAAGACAATCGTGCCAAGCCCACGGTAGGGGCTTCCCACGACATCAGTGCCGAGGACGAAGCCGAGTTTCGCAGGCTGAATGCCCTCGATATCACCTTGTACGAGCGTTGTCGGAAACTGTTCGAGACGCGCCTGCAACTGCATCGTGATGACCTGCCTTATGCCCACGCCAAGCTCACTCAGTTCGACACGCATCGGGTGAGCGGCTGGGCATTTTGGGAAGGCGAGGATGACGCACCGGTGGTCGTGGAGGTGTGGGTCAACGGCGACTTGAGAGGCACCGTCAGCGCCGTACACGCTCGCCCCAACATGTGTCGCCTTCAACCACCCCGCGGTGGGCACGTTGGCTTTATGCTGACGACGCCGTTGTCGGTAGGTGACGAGGTGCAGTGCCGTGTGGCCGATACCGGCCAGTGGTTTCCGTTCAAACCTCGCCGCGTATCGGCGTCGTCCGCCGCCTGATGGCGGCCGGTTTGCTGCGCGTGATGAGTTCGCGCTGGTGGGATCGTTGCCTGGAGGCGAGTCGGTTGGTGATCTGGCCACAGCGGCGCTGGCGGCCCAACGAGGCCATCGTCGAGCTCGATGAGCCCCGCGACTGGACCTGGCGCTCGACCGGCGATGATCCGCAGTTTCTGTTGCGCAAGGGGCTGCCACTGCCGGGGTGGCACATGCTTGAGCTTGAGTTGGCCCATGATCAGCCGAGCGTGGCGGTGCGGTTGTATTTCGATACCGGTGGAGGCTTCAGTGAAGAGCGTTCCTTGACCCTGCCGCTGAAAAGCGGTCGGGTCACCAAACGGCTGATCTTCGTCCGGCATCGGCTGAGGCGCATGCGCTTCGATCCGATGGAAGCGCCGGGACTTTTCGCGATACGCCACCTGCGCATTGTCTGGTTGAGCCCCTGGTTTGCCCACGATCGTCTCGCCCAGCGCCTGGTCAATATGCACCACCGGTGGCGCAATGTGGCGAAGCGCGAAGTGCTCGCCCATTTGAAGGAGCAGGCTCGCAGGCAGCAACGGCCATGGCGAGAAGTCGCCTTGGCGGACTATGAAGAGACCTTCGAGCGTTTGTGCTCGGGGCGTAGCTACAGTCAATGGCTCGTCGACCGGCCTCCGGTCTGCGCCGACGATGTGGCGAGAGATATCGAACGGCTTGCGTATTGCCCCCTGATCTCGGTGCTGGTGCCGGTGCACGACCCGCCACCCGAGTTGTTGCGTGAGTGCCTCGACTCGGTGCTGGCTCAACACTATCCGAACTGGCAGCTCTGCATTGCCGATGATGCTTCCCGCGATCCCGCCATCCAGCACTTGCTCACCGAGGTGTGCGCTTCTGATAGCCGAGTGACGCTCGTCCGACGCCCGCAGTGCGGGCATATCTGTGCTGCCAGCAATTCGGCCCTCGCAGTAGCCGATGGCGACTACGTCGCCCTGCTCGACCATGACGACCTGCTGACGCCCTGTGCTTTATGGCGAGTGGTGGCGGAGCTCCAGGTATCGCCGCGGCCGGTGCTGCTCTATAGCGATGAAGACAAGATCAACGAACGGGGTGAGCGCTTCGAGCCGCATTTCAAGCCGAACTTCAACCCTGACCTGCTGCTGGCTCAGAACTACTTGTCCCATCTGGGCGTGTACGAGACGGCTACGGTGAAACGTATCGGCGGCTTTCGCTCCGGGTTCGAAGGCAGTCAGGATCACGACTTGGCGCTGCGTGTCGCGCTGGAGGCGGCGCCCGGGCGAGTCGTGCACATCCCCCACGTGCTTTACCATTGGCGCGCCTGTGAGGGGTCCACTGCGCTGGCAGGAGCGCACAAGGACTACACAACGCGTGCCGGGGTCAAGGCCATCGACAGCTTTCTGAGCGCGCGATGCCCGGGTGCCGGTGTGGAACCGGGGGGCCTGCCAAATACCTACCGGGTACGCTGGCCGTTGCCCGATCCGGCGCCCATGGTGAGCCTGTTGATTCCGACCCGGGACCGGGTCGATATCCTGAAACCCTGCGTCGATGCGATTCTCGAGCGTACCCGATACCCCAATTTCGAGGTGCTGATTCTCGACAACGGCACCAGCTGCGAGGAGACCCTCGCCTACCTGGCTCGGGTCGGGGAGGGCGATCGTCGTGTGCGCATTCTGTCCTGGGACCATCCCTTCAACTATTCCGGGATCAACAATTTCGGGGCGAGTCGTGCCCGTGGCGATATTCTTGGCCTGATCAACAATGATATCGAGCCCATCGGTGCGGACTGGCTCGAAGAGATGGTACGCCAAGCCGTGCGTCCGGAGATCGGTTGCGTTGGTGCCAAGCTCTATTATCCCAACGACACCATCCAGCATGCCGGCGTGGTCCTGGGGATCGGCGGCGTGGCGGGGCATTCTCACAAGTACTTCAGCCGTCATTCACCCGGTTACTTTTCACGCCTGCTGTTGACCCAGAATTATTCGGCCGTGACCGGAGCCTGTCTGCTGGTACGCAAGCGTCTTTTCGAGGAGGTGGGTGGATTGAACGCCCGTGACTTGCCGGTGGCCTTCAATGATGTCGACCTGTGTCTCAAGATTCGAGCTGCCGGGTATCGCAACCTCTGGACCCCCTACGCCGAGCTCTACCACCACGAATCGATGTCTCGAGGGGCGGATGACAGTGCCAGAAAGCGCTCCAGGGCGAGCGGGGAGGTCGAGTACATGCGCCGAACCTGGGGCGAACAACTCGACTTCGATCCCGCCTACAACCCCAACCTGACCCTCGTCCACGAAGATTTTTCCCTGCGCTGATGGTGATACAGACGCTGCGATATGGCGCAGTGCCAAGGCGCGCGTGACCTGTCAAGCGGCCTGAAATAAGGCCTGAAATAAGGCCTGAAATGAGCCCTGAAATGAGGCTTGAGAACAGAGCCCTGAAACAGAGCCCTGAAACAGAGCCCTGAAACAGAGCCCTGAAACAGAGCCCTGAAACAGAGCCCTGAAACAGAGCCCTGAAACAGAGCCCTGAAACAGAGCCCTGAAAAGCGCCCCGACATGAATGCGGCCACCAGCACGTCATGACGCGAGCAAGGCGTGGCGCTGGAAAGCCACCGCGCGAGGACGCCATCAGCCCAGAAGGCCAACGGGATGGCGAGGTCTCGAATGCAGGCGCCCGGTTTCGATTGCCGAGCCGATGGTCCGCTGAGCGCGGGACACCGGGGACAATGGGTGGCATGGCGAGTGGCGAGTTGGCTAGTGACTAGTGATTAGTGGCTAATGGTGAGTCATGTCGGTTGGCCGGTCGAGTCTGGGTCGTCCTTTGCGTGCGGATGTTCCGAGGGGGTGCCATGTACCATGGACAGCGTCAGGCTAGCCGTTGGGTATTGCTCAGCGATGGTGCTCGGCCCACCGAAGACATCTACTTCATGTCGCCCGCGGCTCCCTGGTTGCGCTGCGGGGGCGGATCGGTAGTACGCCTGGATACCCGTCGTTGGCGCTCTCCGGCGCTTTGCTGGCCATGGCTGGGACGGCTGCTGCGCGGTGCTCAGGTGCTGGTCTGTCGGTCACTCTCGGAACCCTGGCTCGACGCCCTGGAAACGCGTCGGGTCGACGTCGCAAGCGTGCGTTACCTGATCGACGATGATATCGAGGCGGCGAGCCTCGATGACAGCTTGCCTGAGCAGTACCGCAAGCGAATGGCATGGATAGCCCGCGCCAGTCAGCCGCGCTTGCTGGCGCTGGCCGATGAGGTGATCGTGACCAGCGCAAGCCTCGCGGTGACGATGAGAGCGTGTCATCGCCGGGTGGTGGAGCTACCGCCGGTGCTGCTGGCGCCCCTGCCGAGCGGGGAGCATTTCGTCGCCGGGACACGCTGGCGACTCGGCTATCACGGCACTCGGGCCCATCGCTCGGATCTTGAACACATCGCGCCCGCCTTGTGCTCGGTACACGATGCCTATCCACGACTCGACCTGATCGTGATGCTCGGCCAAGCGACGCCAGAGGCGCTTGCCGAGCGCGGGCGGATCCAGACCCCGGGACCGCTGTCGTGGGATGCCTATCGCCAGCACCTGCGTCGACGACGGCTGCACATCGGTGTGGCGCCTCTGCTGCCGACACCGTTCAATGCCGGCAAGTCCCACCTCAAGTTCCTGGACATCGCGGCGATGGGCGGCGTCGGCGTCTACAGCCGGCGCTCCCCCTACGCAAACATCGTCAGCGATGGCGAGGACGGCCTGCTTGCCGACGATGATCCCGATGACTGGCGGCGTTGCCTGGTGCGCCTGCTCGAAACACCTGGCGAGACGCGGCGCATGGCGGCGAGAGCCGCCGACAAGGCGCGAGATATCGGCGACCCGGGACGGGCAAGACGCTTCTGGCTGCAACGACGGGGGGAGGGCTGATCCCGGGTTGCGTAGCGCCCCGATGGCACCTGCCCTGTTGCGGTGTTATGACGATTCTGAGCGCTACCGACAGTGGTGGCGTACTCGCGATCCAAGGACAGTGAGCAAGGACAGTGAGCAAGGACAGTGAGCAAGGATAGTGAGCAAGGACAGTGAGCAAGGACAGTGAGCAAGGACGACAGTGAGCAAGGAATGCGTGCAAGGAATGCGTGCAAGGACGGTGAGAAAGTCACCGAGATACCTCATGTCGCCGGCATCTCCAGAGCTTGTTTCCTTTCCGCCCTCTGCTTTCCACCCTCTGCTTTCCGCCCGGCGTGCACAGACGGCCATCGAACGGTTCTTAGGGGCTAACTAGATGAAGGCCATGGCAAGGCTGATCGCCGACCCGGCCAATCTGCACCGTCTGGTCACGAGGCGCGTTACTAGGGACCGAACGAAAGCTGAGGATATCAGGGGACTCATCACTTACGGTGCCGCCGCCTATTACGGCTCGGGCCTCGGCACGCTACCCGAGGGCTAGGTCAGCGGCCTAGTAGCCCTTGAGGCGGAGGTAAGCGGGCAGCATGGCGAGGGCAAAAATGAGCAGTAGCCCCCCGCCGATGGCAAGCCCGATTATAGTCACCTTGGCCCCGTCTTTATTCCACTGTTCCTTGTCGTATTCGGGCGAGCCGGCCCAGAGTACGAACACTATTCCCAGGAGGATAAGAATGCTCATGGAGCCTCCGGTTCTGGTTCTGGTTCTGGTAGATAAGGCGTGTTCACCGCCCTTGCCTTGTCCAATTGGGCGTTGCACTCGACTAGGGCGCTTTCGAGTGCCGCCGCCCATCGCCATGAATCGCCGTTAGTCGCGCCGCTGAGTCGAGGCGCCGGGCAGGGCGCCAGATAGCGGGCCGGTACCGGGGCAGAGACGGGCGGTGGCTTCACGGGTGAATACGCCCCGTTCGCACAGGCTGCCAACCAGGGGAGCAGGAGCGCGAGCATCGGCCCAGTCACGAACGTCCGGCATGTCATTCCGCAGCTCCTGTAGTTTAGCCGCCAGGCCGCGGTAGACCGTGCGTTGTTGTGCCCGAACCTCCGTCAGTTCGGTGTCCAGCCGGTCGATCCGGGCCTGTTGCCGCTGGATGCCGCTGGAGTTCGGAGAATCGTTCCGCCCAGCGCCGGTTATCTTGCTCGATGTTGTCGGTGCGGGCGCCCAGTTCTGCGTTGGCTGCGATCTGCCCTGCTCTCTGCTCTCCGCTCTCTGCTCTCTGCTCTCTGCTCTCTGCTCTCTCCGCCCTCCGCTCTCCGCTCTCCGCTCTCCGCTCTCTGCTCTCTGCTCTCTGCTCTCTGCTCTCTGCTCTCTGCTCTCTGCTCTCTGCTCTCTGCTCTCTGCTCTCTGCTCTCTGCTCTCTGCTCTCTGCTCTCTGCTCTCTGCTCTCTGCTCTCTGCTTTCCGCTCTCTGCTCTCCGCTCTTTGCTCTCCGCTCTCCGCTTTCCGCGCTCTCTCAGCTTTCTGCCCGCCGTTTGTACCTTAAGGCTATCCTCCTGCCGGTTCTTCCCGCTTTCCGACACCCTTCCGATCAAGATAATTGGGCCAGGTTCTCCGCGACGCGAGCAAGTGCGTTATCGACCTGACTTTCGCGGTGGTCGCAGTTGAGAAAGAAGCGCAGGCGAGCGCTGCGTTCTGCCACCGCGGGATGCAAGATGGGTTGGACATTGATGCCGTCTTCGAGCAGCGCCTGGGACAGTTGGGCCGCGCGGGCGGAGCTGCCGAGCACGATCGGTGTCACCGCGTGGCCCTGGCTCAGGCCGGTATCGAGACCGAGAGCCCGGGCGGCCTTGAGAAAGTAACGCGAGATATGCCGTAGGCGATGGACCCTCTCGGGCTCTGCATGCAGCAGGGCCAGGGCGGTCAGCGCCGGTACGGCGAGCTGGGCCGGTAGCCCGACGCTGTAGAGAAAGCCCGGAGCCAGGTGGCGTAACGTGTCGATGAGCGGAGCATTGCCGGCAATAAAACCGCCACAGGATGCCAGCGACTTGCTCAGCGTCCCCATCCAGATGTCGACGTCGCAGGGGTTGGTCCCACAATGTTCGGAGAGTCCCATGCCGTGATCCCCCAGCACGCCCAGGGAATGGGCCTCGTCGACCATGAGCCAGGCCCGGTGGCGTTGTTTCACCGCGATGAAGGCCGCCAGGTCGGGCACATCGCCATCCATGCTGTAGAGCCCCTCGATGACGATCAGGATGCGTCTGAAATAGGGACGCTGCTGTTGCAGCAGGTCATCCAGCGCCTTGGCATCGTTGTGGGCGAAGGGCATGCGCCGCGCGCCGGACAGCTGGGCACCGATGAGCACGCTGTTGTGGATGAGGGCATCGTGGACGATCAGGTCGCCGGGGCCGAGCAGCATCCCTATCGTTGAGACATTGGTGGCGTGTCCACTGACGAAGGTCAGGGCGTCATCAGAGCCGTAGACCGCGGCCAGCGACCTCTCAAGCTCGGCATGAAAGGGCCTTTCCCCAGAGACGATGCGGCTCGCCGATACGGACGTGCCATAGCGGCCGATGGCGTCGATGGTCGCCTGGTTGACCCGAGGGTCGCCGGCGAGGCCGACATAGTTATAGCTGGCGAAGTTGATGACCTCGCGGCCCGCGATGCGACTGGTCGGCCCGGCGCTGCCGTCGTGGCAGCGAAAGAAGGGGCTGGTGATGCCCTGGGCGGCCCCCAGTTCCTGCAGCAGCTGAATTTGCCGATGGCCCTCCAGGTGAGTGAAGTCGGTGGGGTCGGAATGGCCACCCAGACGCGGCTCCGGCGGCTGGCGATTGGGGGGCTCGACGGCAACAGCCGTGGGCGATGAACGGCCGTGACGGCTTTTTTGCGACGCTAACAGCAGCTTGCGCTTGAGGGTTTCGCGGCGGTTGTCGGGAGAGGGATCATCGGCGCTGTTGCCAGGGCCATGTCGAAAGGTATCGGTCATTCCGGGATCTCCGAGGTGTCGGCCGTGGTGATGGCGGTCTCGCTGCCATGCCGGTGAGCGATGGTGTGGCGCTCGGCGTGAGCGTTATGCTCGTCACCGGCGTCCGTGTGGTCGAGGCGCTCGAGGACAAGCCGGGCGATGCGTGTCAGGGTCGCCGCCTCTGCCAGCGCCATGGCCGGGACCTTGACGGCCAGGCGGGCGTCGATGGCGGTGACCAGCTCCACGCCCATCAGTGAATCGAAGCCCAGCTCGTAGACACTGCGATGGGCATCGATGGCGTCGGCGTCGACCATCAGAATGGCGGCCAGCTCGACGCTCAGCACCGTCACCACGCAGGCCAGCCTGTCGGCCTCGTTCATGGTGGCGAGCCTGGTCCGTAGCGCCTGCTCTCCGCCGTCGTTGCTGGTGGCCGTTGCCAGCCCCGCCAGTTCGCTGAAGCGTGGCCGGCTCCAGGTCGGCAATGCGCGGGCCAGCGCATTGTCGTCCAGTGTCAATACCGCGCCATCCGGCCAGCCTTGCAGCAGATGCTGCTCGAGCAGGGCGTGGGCGCCGTGGGCCGACAGACCGACGCTGCCGAGGCGCTTCTGGAGGGCGTGACGGGTCGCCGTATGGCGGGCGAGAAAGCCGACGTCCTCGATGATGCCCCAGGCGATGCACAGCGCCGGCTGGCCGTGCTGGCGTCGCCGCCGGGCCAGTCCCTCCAGGCCCAGGTTGGCGGCCACATAGGCCGCTTGGCCGGGGTTGCCGAACAAGGTGGTGGCCGACGAAAACAGCACGAACATGTCCAGGGTCAGGTGGCGGGTCAGGCGCTCAAGGAGTTCGGCGCCGACCAGTTTCGGCCACAGCACGCGGCGTATCTGCTGTGTGTCGAGGTGGGCGATCAGGGCGTCATCGATGACCGCCGCCGCATGGATCACGCCCTTGAGCGGTGGCAGAGTTCGACCGCAGTCACCGATGACGGCACCAAGCGCTTCGGCATCGGTGATGTCACAGGGCGGCGCGTGGACCTTGGTCCCCAACGCCTCGATGGCCTGGATAGCGGTGATGGCTTCGTCGCTGACCGGGCCGCGGCGGCTCAGCAGGATCAGCTGGCGGGCGCCGCGTGTGGCCAGCCAGGTCGCGGTGGCCAGGCCGAAACCCGACGAACCACCGGTGATCAGATAGGCGCCATCGGGGTCGAGAGCCAAGGAAGGGCGCAACGCTGTGGGAGGCTTTTCAACCGCACTGGGGGTGATGCTGCGGGTATCTTCCACGACCAGCACCTTGCCGATCTGTCGCGACTGCTGCATGTAGCGGAAGGCGTCGATCACCCGCGAGCGAGAGAACGCGGTGTAGGGAAGGACGAAGAAACTGCCATCCGTGAACCGCGCCATGACCTCCTGGAACAGCTGGTGGGTCAGCGCCGGGCGGTGCTTCATGATCTGGTCGGAGTCGATGCCGAAGTAGCTCAGATTGTGGCGAAACGGGCGTAGCCCCATGTCCGTGTCGCTGTAGAAGTCGCGCTTGCCGAGCTCGAGGAAGCGTCCGAAGGGCGACAGGATTCTCAGGTTCTGGTGAATGGCTTCGCCGGACAGGCAGTTGAGCACCACGTCGACGCCGCGGTTGTCGGTGACATCGAGGATGCGCTCGGCGAAGTCCAACCCGCGTGAGTCGTACCGGTGCTCGACTCCCAGCAAACGCAACAGGTCACGTTTTTCCGCGGTTCCGGCGGTGGCATGGATGTCGGCGCCACACCATTGAGCGACCTGGATGGCGGCCAGGCCAACGCCGCCCACGGCGCCATGAATCAACACCCGTTCGCCGGGCTGTAACCGGGCAACATGGACGAGGGCGTAGTAGACCGTAAAGAAGGCGGTCGGGATCGTCGCTGCGGCGAGCACGTCGATACCCTGGGGCACCGGAGCCACGCTGTGGCGTGGGGCGATCAGTCGATTGCTGAAGCTAGCGGGGCCGAAACCGGCCACCGCCTGCCCCACCGACAGGGTGGTCACCGCTGAGCCACAACGCTCGACGATGCCCGAGAATTCGAGCCCGAGGGTCGCCCCGGCGAAGCCGTTCTCCAGCGCCTCGTCGCTGAGTAGCCCGAGGGTATACATGACGTCGCGGAAGTTGAGTCCGGTCGCCAGCACTCGCACCTCGACGTCATCGGGGCCGAGGGGGGCCAGTGGCTTAGGCTCCCAGTTCAGGCGCTTGAGCTGGCCGGGCTGGTCGATCGTCAGGGATAGCGCCGAGGCATCGTCGCAAGCCCCCGGCGTGGCGCTGGTCGGTGCTTCGGGGCAGAAGCTGCGCAGGCGTGTGGCCCAGCGCCTGCCGTAGTGATCCAGCACCACTTCGCTCTCGGCGTCGGCCGTCTCGAGCTGTCGGACCAGGGCATCGATCACGCCGTCTGAAACGGTGTCGTCACCGGTATCGATGGCGCCGAAGGGGAGGTCGATCAGGCCGACGTCGGTGCCGGGTAGCTCGTTGGCCAGCGACCGCGCGAAGCCCCAGGCGACGACATCGGACAGCGGTGCGGGCTGGGGGCTGGCACGATCGCTGCCGGGGGCTGTTCCGGGGTCATGCTCGCCCGCTGCAAGCTTGCCGTCGCCGTCGAGGCTGAGCGCCGCACCGCGGGTCACGATACGCAGCGCCAGCGTCGGAGAGGAGGCCGAGGAGGGGGCGGATGAGTGAACCAGGCGCGCCAGGCGCTGCGGCCATTGCGTGAGTTGCTCACAGCGATCGAGTGCGGCCGTGGCACAGTGCTGCGCTGGGTGGGTGTCGTTGGCGGCGGCGTGCTCGTTGGTGGAGGACCCGGTGGCCATACCGCGCAGGTCGATCACCTCCCACGACTGGGCGGCGCAGGTGCGCTCGATATCGGCCAGTCGGTCGGTCAGGGTCGCCTCATCTGTGCACACCCAGGTGTCTTTGCCGAGGCGCGCCTGAAGGCGTTCGGCCAGCGCTCGCGAGCCGGGGTCGGCGGCCAGCACCCGGCAGGGCTGCGGTCTCCCATGAGACGGCGATGCGTTGACCCCGGACAGATGGAGGAGCCGAGCCCCGTAGGGCCCTTCCTCCAGGCTAACCGTCGTGACCGTCGCCGTGTGGTTGGCCTGTAGGTGCTCACGCAGGGCCTCTGGGGTGCACAGGGTCGACGCGGAAGGCAGGCCAGGGGTTGCCGCCAGTGCCGCCCACCAGCGACTCGGCGGCACAACGAGTATCACCACGGTGCCCCCGGGTGCCATGCGGGCCAGGACGGTATCGATCATGGCGAGGCTGGCCGCGAGGTCATGACAAGCGGGCACCACCCAGGCCAGCTGTGCCCGCGGCGGCAGGTCGGCCCAGGCCCCGGGACTCGCCGGTTGAACCGGGCCCGTGTCAGCAGCGGGGAGCGCCGAAGTGGAAAGCGAGGATTGGGGGGCCGCCGTCGAGAACTGGCGCGGGTCCTGGGTGATACGGGGATGACGTTTCACCAGCTGCTTGGCCCGCTGGCAGGCCTCGGCGCCGAGCGGCATCACGTGCAGGTCGATGCGGTCGGGATCCAGTCCGTGGGCTAGCGCTTCGCCGAGCCTTGGCCCGGCGACGCCAGCCTCGATGATCCCCAGCCGCTGGCCCGGCGGGAGGGTCGCCAGGCTTTGCTCCAGCGCCGCGACCAGCGCCGACATCAGGCACTGCCAACCGTGTTCTCCGATCAGGCAGGGCACCAGGCCGGCGAGGGCATCGTCATGGATGCCGAGGGCCTCGCCCTCGAGGCTTCCTTCCAGCAGGTCGGCCAGGTGCAGGCCATGGCGTCCGATCAGGTGGAGAGCCGCGGTCTGCTCCGGTGCCTCGGCGAACAGCAGTTGCCAGACCGCCTCCGCCGATACGGCATCTTCCTCGCGTGAGCGCGTCCAGCCATGGGCGGCGAGTGTGAGGGACTCGCTGCACAGAAGCTGGGAGACCAGCTCTCGCCAGGCCCCATGTCGGTTGCCTCGGACGGGGAGCGCGGTCTCCGGCAGTTCCGGGTAGAAGCCGAGCCGGTCGAGCGCCGCCTCGGCGAAGGCGTCGCTCAAGCGGTCGAGCAAGGGGCCGATCTCCTGGCCATAGTGCTGACCGGATGCCGCGCGGTAGGCCTTGGCCAGACGCTCGAGGCTCGCCGAGTCGCCCAGCGGGGCGGCAGGGGCGGTGAACACCGATTGCGGAGCCGGCGTCAGTACGGTCCTGATATGACGCTGGCGGGGCGCCTCGCCGCCGCCCAGGGGGGCGGCCTTGAAGCGCACGTCGCCGAGGGCCGCGACACAGCGGTCGTTGCCATCGTACAGCCACAGATCGGCGCAGAACGAGTGCGGTGAGCGCTGGCGCAACACCGCACGGGCCCACCTCGGGCGTCCTGCGTTGGCACTGAATTGGAGCCTGCCGATGCGGACCGGCAGAAAGCCCATGTCCGGGAGCGTGGTGGCGCTATCGTCTTCGAGTAACTGCAGAAAGAGCTGGAGCGCTGCATCCAGGGCGCCGGGCGGCAAGTGGACACCGAGGTCGTCGGCCGGCGGCGGTGTCAGTTCGGCGATGACCTCGCCATCCACTCGCCAGCCGCCGGCGAGCCACTGGAAGGCGGGGCCGTAGTCGAGTCCGCGGCGGCGTGCGGCGGCCAGGTGACGATCCAGAGTGATCTGCGGGGATCCGGCGGGACGTTCAGGCGCGCTGACGTTCAACATCAAGCCCAGCGGTGCCGGGGCGAGGCGAGCCTGGACATGCGCTTGCCAGGCCTCTGGCTGGTCGAGATCGCGGGCGTCGATGAATACCCGTCGTTGATCATCCACTCGCAGTCGCGTCTGACGTCCGAAAGGGGCGTCCAGCAGCAGCGGAGCGAGGATCTCCATGTCGTTGATCTCGACGACGGATGCCGGGTGCCGCAGTAGCGCGGCGGCCAGAACCTGTTCGACGTAGGCCGCGGCCGGAAACACGGGGATGCCGCCGACGCGATGGTCGGCGAGCCACGGCTGCCGGGTGGTGTCGAGGCGTTGGGTCCAGCAGTCGGGTTCCTGACGCCGACGGTGGCCGAGCAGGGGATGTTCGTCGCGACGCTCCAGTAGCCCCTGTCCCAAGCCGCTGGGGGCGAGCCAGAGCGGCTGTCGTTGCCACGGATAGGTGGGCAGGTCGAGCCGTCGACCGGGGTGCGGAAAGGTGGACGTCAGGGGTGCCCGCGCGCCATGAAGCCAGAGGCGTGCCTGGGCGGCCTCCAGCTCCTGGAGGCCGTTGCCATGACGGCTCTGGGTGGTGATGATGCGCGCGTCGTGCTCCTTCGCCTGGCACTGCTCGTCCAGGTAGCGTCGTAGTACCGGGTGGGCGCCGATTTCGACGAAGACGTTGTGGCCTGCGTCGATCGCCGTGTCCACGGCTTCGGCGAAGCGCACCGGGTAGCGCACGTTGCGCCACCAATAGTCGGCGTCCATTGCCGGGCCGTCGATGACCGAGGCGGTTACTGTCGAGAACAGCGGGAGCCGAGACTCGCCCGGCGCGAGGCTCGATAGCGAGGCAACCAGTGACTCTCGTATGTGGTCCATGGCGGGACTGTGGAAGGGGTAGTCGAGGTCGAGGCGAAAGCTGGCAATGCCGTCATCGGCCAGGGCGCGCTCGAGACCGTCGAGGTCCGCGGCGGGGCCGGCCAGGGTGATTCCGCGGTGGCTATTGTGACCGGCCAGGCAGATCGCGGCGTAGGCCGGGCGCTCAAGCCAGGGCAGGATCTCCTCGGCGCCACAGGCGACCGCCGTCATCGTGCCGAGGCCGTGGGTCAAGCCTTGCGCCTGGCTACGCCGGGCGATCACCGTCACCGCATCCTCGAGGCCCAAGGCCCCACAGGCCCAGGCCGCCGCGACCTCGCCGACGCTGTGGCCGATGACGGCGCTGGGTGTGACGCCGGCCTGGCGCAGGACCTCGGTGAGGCCGACCTGGACGGCAAAGAGCGCCGGTTGTGCGATTTCGGTGATGGCATAGCCATCGCCGGTGTCGTCGTCGGCGCGCGCCAGGGTCGCGCGCAGCGAGAAGCCGCCAAGAGGCATAAACAGCGCATCGAGGCGGTCGATGGTGGCGGCGAACAGCGAATGGTCGGCGAGCAGGGTGCGACCCATGCCGATCCACTGACAGCCATTGCCGGTGTAGACGAAGACGGGGCCTTGCGGCGCGTCCAGGCGTCGATCGGTGACCATGGCCGTCGCATCGCCAGCGGCCAGGCCGCGCAGCGTTGCCAAGGCGTCATCGGCGTTGGCGACGAAGGCGAGCGCCTGATCGGTCAAGGCATCCCGGCGGTGGCACAGGGTATAGGCGAGATCGTACAAGGCCTCGGGCTGTTCCTGGTACCTGTCAGGGTGCTGTGCCAGGTGCTCGGCCAGGCATTCGGCCTGCGCCAGCAGGGCATTGCGACCCCGGGCCGATAGCAGCAGCGGAAGGCGTGCCGCGGTGTTACGCCGGGGGCCTGGCGCGGTGCGTGGCTGGCACAGTGCGTCGGGTGCCGACGTCAGAATGACGTGGGCGTTGGCGCCACCGAAGCCGAAGCTGTTGATGCCGATGACCAGACGCTTGGCGGCGGGCAGGGAGCGGGCCTGGGTGACGATATCGAGATTTGCGTGATTCAGCTCGAGGCGGGGGTTCAAGGCGGTGATGCCGATAGTCGCGGGGATACGGCGCCGATTCAGGCAATACAGTGCCTTGCTCAGGCCGGCGGTCCCGGCAGCGGTCTCCAGGTGTCCGACGTTGCTCTTGACCGACCCGATCGGTAGTGGTGTCCGGCGATGGCGGCCCAGGGCCTCGCCGATGGCGCGGGTTTCGATGGGATCGCCCACCGGTGTGCCAGTGCCGTGCGCCTCCAGGTAATCGATCTCCTCGGCGGTCAGCCCGGCGCCGGCATAGACCTCGCGCAGCAGGGAGGCCTGGGCGTCAGCGCTGGGCACCGTCAGGCCGGCCTTGTGGCCATCGGTATTGATCGCCGATCCGGCGACTTCGGCCAAGATGCAGTCCCCATCGGCGAGTGCCTGGTCCAGCGCCTTGAGCAGGAAGAGCCCGGCGCCTTCGGAGCGCACGTAGCCGTCGCCGTCGGCATCGAAGGGCCGGCAGCGACCACCGGAGGAGAGCATCTTGGCTTTGGAAAAGACGACGAAACCAAAGGGGTGAAGGTGCAGACTGACACCGCCGGTCAAGGCCATTTCGCACTCGCCATGGCGAATCGCCTGGCAGGCTTGGTGAAAGGCCACCAGTGATGATGAGCAGGCCGTATCGAGGGCCATGCTCGGGCCCTTGAAATCGAACACGTAAGACAGCCGATTGGCCGCGATGCTGAAGGTATTGCCGGTGGCGGAGGTGCTATCCAGCGCCTCGAGATCGTCGGTATGGCGATAGGCATAGTCGATGCTGGAAATGCCGATATAGACGCCGGTACGGCTGCCCCTCAGCGTGGAAGGCGGCACCCCGGCGTGCTCCATGGCCTCCCAGGCGAGTTCGAGCAGAAGACGTTGCTGGGGGTCGATGTTGGCGGCTTCACGGGGGGAGATACCGAAAAATTCGGCATCGAAACCACGTACGTCACCGAGGCTACCGGCGGCGAAGGTGACGCTGGTGCCTGGCGAGCGGCGGTCCGGATGGCGGTAGAGGTCCGTGTCCCAGCGCGAGGGGTCGACTTCGCTGACCAGGTCGCGCTGTGCTTCCAGGCTTTCCCAGAACGATTCTCCGGCCACTGAGGGAAAGCGAGTGGCGGCTCCGATGATAGCGATGCGCCGGGTCATGGCGATTCCTTGCTTGGCGGTGAGGGGGAGACGTCGCCTGTCGAGAGCACGGCATCGAGCACGGCTTCGCCTAGCGCGTCGAGGCGCAGCGGACGACAGGGCGAGGCAGCCCTGCTGCCCTCGGTGGACCACAGCAGGTAGTCGGTCTGGCCCAGCGGCTCACCGAAGTGCCGATAGCTGGGGCCGAGGGGAGGGACATGATCGCCATAGGCACACAGCACGCCGGGGCGAGACGCGGCGCTCAGCAGGGCGGCGAGTCTGCCGATCATGGCGTCGGTGTTGGCCAGATGTCGCAGGTAGACAGAGAGCTCGTGGTCGACATCCGCGGGTAGCGGGCCGGTCGACGCGGTGGACGCGGTGACGGAGGCGGTCGGCGGGAGCGGCGACGTTTCGAGGTGGAACGGCCCATGGCTTTCCATGGTAATGATGAACACCAGCAGCGGACGTGGGTCTTCGTCGGCCAGCAGTCCGGCGACACGGGAGGCCAGCGCGGCATCGCCAATGAAGGGGCCATCCCGGTCGCGGGTGGGATCGAAGCTCTCGATATCGTCGAAACGCTCGAAGCCCAACCTTGGCATCACCAGGTGGCGAGCGTAGAAGCGGGCCGGGTAGGGATGAAGCACCACCGTACGGTAGCCCAGGGACTTGAGCGTGTGGGCCAGACTCGGCACGCTCTGGCGGGACAGCTGGCGGTAGGGCATGAAGCGGTGCATGCCGAGTGCCATTGGGCCGAGTCCGGTGAGAAACGCACACTCGCTGCGAATCGTGTTGGCACCCCAGGCCGGCACCTTGAGCGGACCGTAGGCCATGGCATCGCGGCAGAGGGTATCCCACTGCGTCAGCAGCGGCGTATCGAGGCCGGGCGTCCAGCGTCGCGGATCGAAGAAGGACTCGCCCTGGACCACCACCAGGTGAGGACGCGTCGAGGGCGAGCCGATCGCCCCGGGAGAGATGGAGAAGCGCCGGGGCGACAAGCGGGTATCGATCGGTGCGGCCGGGTAGCGGGCGTAGGCCCAGAAGGTGCTCCAAAGTCCCAGGCGTGCGACGTCGCGCCGGGGACACAGGCTGATGCCGGGCAGTCGATGGATGCCCCAGGCCAACGCTGTCGCCGCTGTCAGGGCGAAGGAAGTGACGGTCAGGGCGAAGGGGGTGACGCCTATGGCGTCGGGCAGCCATGGGTCCCAGTGGAAAAATGCCACGATCGCTGCGATCGCCATCGTGCTGGCACCGATCGCGAGCCAGATGCCAAAGAAGGGCAGGTACAGGCGTGGATGGCGGATGGCGTCGATGAAGTACTCGAAGTCCTGGACCAGGAAGGGCTCCTTGAGGCTAGCCTGCTTGGCGCGGTGACTCTGCAGGACGACCCATTGCAAGGTGGTCGTCAGGGCCGCGGCGAACCATCCTCGCTGGAGGAGGGCCAGGGCGATGACGAAGGCCAGCAGCCAAGTGCCCGAGTGCACCATGAAGGCCGCGGGCGTGCGCCGCCAGGCAGGCAAGGACGAGGGTAGCTCGAAGGTGGTGAGCCACAGGCTCAGGCCCATCCCCCCCAGTAGCGGCAGCCCGAGCACGGCGACAAGTGTGGTCGCCATGGACAGTCCGGTAGCGGAGCTCATGGGGTGGCTCCGCCGCCGTACCAGTACCACGCAGTCCGTCGCGGCACCGCTGCGCAAGTGGATGGCACAGGCCGATGAGCGCCGTCGCCGACGGCGGTAGCGGCGGGGCAGAGCAAGGGCGTCAAGCCGCGCGGGGCAACCATGTCAGGAGCTTCTCCAGGGGTAAGGCATCGGCACTCAAGCGCTGGACGCATTGCTCGACGGCAAGACGCCTGCCGCGGCGACAGTAGCATCCTTCGTTGATCTGCACGGTGTGCAGCAGAGTGTGCAGAAAGTTGGTGCACAGGTCGTGAAACAGCCGCCGCTCCGAGGGCAGCGGCTCAGCCCAGAAGGCATCTAGCCGGCTGCTGTCGCCGTCGGCGCGGTGGGTGAGGCCGGCGTGATATAGCACGGCTTCACCACACACATCGATCAGGTGCGTCCCATGGCCGTCGTTGAGCAGGGCTCGGGCGCGTTCGGCGACAAGCGGCGAGCACGGCCCCTGCAGCAGCAGGAATGGGCGCGGCCGGCTCATGCCTGACCGATCAGGGTGTGGCGATACCACCGGTGCAGGCGTCGATGGAGCGACAGCGACGACCTGCGGCGAGGCGCAGCCGGGCGGCCAGATTGGTGGGAGCGGCGTGTCACCACGGCAATGACGGTTTCGGTGTTGACCGGCTGGCCCGAAGCCGGGTCCACAGGGCACGGATAGACCCTCAGCGTGATGGCGATCAGCGCCTTGGGGGCGACGATGGCAGTCTGGACATCCGGCACCGATGCTGCGCCAGGTAAGGGGGCGCTATTCATGGTGCTCCATCATTGTCCTGAGTCTTTCGGGTCATTCATAAGCACTAGCATCCTGAGGACGGTGAGGCGCCTCGAACATACCATGGGATCCGTCGATGGCTCGGTCGAGGCTGCGCAGCAGCGAGCCTGTGGCGATGGCGGAGGGGCCCTGCATCGCGAGTGCGACCGAGAAAGCACAGTGGATCCTGGCTGCGGTACCACTCTGTCCACAGTCTATGTGTCGCAGTGTGCGGCGCTGCACACCCTCCCAGGCGGGGGTTTCCTCAAGGTATAGACAGCTTGTCCACCGATATTGACGGTGATTGTCCACCGATGTATCCACAGCCGGGTCGCCCCTCACCACGAGTGCCGTCGTGGCCGTGCATGGCTGGGCGCTTTTCGAGTGTCGTGCCGGTCGACTGGCGTCGGTGACGAAGCGTCATCGATGCCTTGCGGTCACGAGGCCTAGGTGTCACGAGGCCTAGGCGTCATGGACCATGGGAGGAGGCGTCATGGGGCATGGCTTATCGCGCCTGGCTTATCGCGCCTGGCCAAGGCGCGATCGGCCGGGGGGCGATCGGCCGGGGGGCAAGGCCAAGTCTGTATCTAGAGCGTGAAACTAGAACGTGAAACTAGAGCGTGAAACCTGGGCGTGAAACTAGAGAGTGCTCGAACGTGTCGTTCAGGGGTGGTTCAGGGGTGGTTCAGGGGTGGTTCAGGGGTGGTTCAGGGGTGGTTCAGGGCGTGACGAGAGGCTTCACATCGGCCGGTACCAGCGCGATCTGATCGCGGTGGCTGGCCAGGTCGCGTCCGGCGGCGGCGGTCAACAGAATCTGCAGCGGATCGCCGTGGCCGACGAGCAAGATGGTGGCACCGTCGAGCTCGTTCTCCAGGTCCTCGATCAGGCGTGTCAGGCGCTCGGCCACGGCCCGAACGCTTTCGACACCACCGCCCTGGTGGCTGGCATCGCTAGCGTCTTCTGCCCATACCGCGGCGTAGGCGTGGTCGGGTCCGAGGTCGAAATTGCCGAAGAAACGTTCGCGCAAACGTAGCTCGGCACGCGCGGTGAGCCCGAAATGTGCGGCTACATGGGCGGCGGTTTCCGTGGTGCGCAGGAAGTCGGAGTGCAGCAGGTGGGTCGGTGGCGCTAAATGCCATTCGTCGAGGCGCCTGGCCAGTTGCTCGTGTCCCTTCGGCGACAGGCCGTAGCCGGCGAGCCCCTCCTGCGGCGACGACACGATCAAACCCATGGCGTTGGCCTGGCTGTGGCCGTGGCGCATGACCAGGTAATGGTTGTGACAGCGTGAAAAATCAAAGGGTCGTGGGTTTGACATTGGAGAGCCACCTCCTAGATTGAGGTTATGGGTATTCGATATCGCTCATAAATACCGGGTGGATGTTCGTCTGTGAACCCTTGGGGAGCATCGAGCCCCTGACGGAGAGCCGAGCGCTGCGGTTGCCTTGGTCACTCGGAAGTAGGTGAGGCCAATGTCGGTACGAGCCGCAATGAAGGGCCGAAGCCATCCAACGGCGCCGTCCGTGAACGTCTGTGCGAACGTCTACGGCCGCGGGCTAACCATAATCACAATACAGCACACCAAAGGTGGGGCACGCCATGCGATATGTTTCTCAGTCAGGCGCCGTGTGGGGCCTGCGGGCTGGACTCCTGGTTTCCTTGAGCCTGCTGGCCGCCGGGGCGGCGGCCCAGGATTGCGAACGCGGTGATCTGGACACCCTCTATTGCGATCGTGACGGCGACCTGGTGGCCGATCCGCCCGAAGATACGGCCGAGCTTGCCGATCCCGATACGCTGATCTTCGCCTACACGCCGGTCGAGGATCCTGCTATCTACGCCGACATCTGGGACCCCTTCATCGATCATCTCAAGGAGGTCACCGGGAAAGACGTGCGTTTCTTCGCCGTGCAGTCGAACTCGGCCCAGGTCGAGGCGATGCGCAGTGGCCGGCTGCATATTGCGGGGTTCTCGACCGGGCCGACGCCGTTCGCCGTCAATCTGGCTGGGGCCGTGCCCTTCGCCTTGATGGGCTCAGACGACGGGCGCTTCGGCTACACGCTGCAGGTCTACACCCAGGCCGACTCGGGTATCCAGGCCCTGCCGGATCTGAAGGGCAAGCGCGTGGCGCACACCTCGCCGACGTCCAACTCCGGCAACCAGGCGCCACGGGCGCTGTTTCCGGAACAGGGGGTGGTTCCCGACGAGGACTATGAAGTGGTCTATTCGGGGAGCCATGATCAGTCGATGCTAGGCGTGGTCGCCGGCGACTACGATGCCGCTCCGGTGGCGTCGGAAGTGGTCGAGCGCATGGCCGCCCGGGGGCTCTACGATGAGGACAGCGTGCGCATGATCTTCGAGTCGGAGCCGTTCCCGACCACGTCCTATACCTATGCCCATGACCTTGATCCCGAGCTCGTCGACAAGATCAAGGAGGCCTTCTTCAGCTTCGACTTCGCCGGTACCGCGCTGGGGGAGGAATTCGAGGGCGTCGAGAAGTTCATTCCGATCACCTATCAGGAGCAGTGGAAAGTCATTCGTACCATCCAGGCCTCCAACGGTGTGAGCTACACCGCGGACAACCTGGAATAAGGCAGCCTGAAAAGCGTTGTCGGTAGGCGGACCATGGCCTTTCGGGCATGACCGCCGAGGTGGCGGCGCCGGGGCCCATGCCCCGGCGTCGCGGACTCATTTTCAGGGTGTTGCGATGCTCGAGATTTCTCAGTTGGTCAAGCGCTACGGACGTCATGAACCGGTTCTCAAGGAACTCGACCTGAGCGTCGAGGGCAACTCTGTGGTATCCATCGTCGGCGCCTCTGGCGCCGGCAAGAGCACCTTGCTGCGCTGCATTAATCGCCTGATCGAGCCCACCTCGGGGTCGATCAAGCTCAATGGCTGCGAGCTGTCGACCCTTCGCGGCCAGGCATTGCGCCAGTCGCGGCGGCGTATCGGCATGGTGTTTCAGGGCTTCAACCTGATCGACCGCCTGACGGTAATGGAAAACGTGTTGGCGGGTCGGCTAGGCTACGTGTCGTTCTATCAGGCCTGGCGGCGTCGCTTCCCTCAGGCCGACATCGAGCGCGCGTTCGAGTTGATGGAGCGGGTCGGCATCGCCCACTATGCCAACAAGCGGGCCGACGAACTGTCCGGCGGCGAGCGTCAACGCGTCGGTGTGGTGCGAGCGCTGATGCAAGAGCCCGATATTCTGCTGGCCGACGAGCCCACGGCCTCGCTCGACCCCGTGACCAGCGAACAGATCATGAAGCTGATGCAGACCTTGGCCAGTGAATTGTCGTTGCCGGTGCTGATCAATATCCACAATGTGGCCCAGGCCCGGGCCTACACCGAGCGTATCGTCGGCCTGCGCCACGGGCGGATGATCTTCGATGGCCCCCCCGAGCGCTTCGACAAGGCCGCCCTCGAGGAAGTCTATGGCGGCATCGAGGCGCCGGATGAAAGCGTGGCGCCCAGCGTGGGCGAGGAGCAGGCCTGATGGCGACCGGACCCGCTCGTACCTGGCGCAAGCCTCCGTTCATCGCCAGCCCCTGGCTGCGTTTTGCCCTGACCGTCGCCGTGCTTGGCTACCTTGGCTGGGCGCTGGCCACGCTTCCCTTCGATTGGGGGCGGATCAGCGAAGGGCTACCGCGGGCGGCACGCATCTTCGGTGGCGGTTTTCCACCCAGCTTCGAACGCCTGGAGCTCCTTGCCACGGGCTTCAAGGAGAGTTTCCAGATCGCGCTGCTGGCGACCTTGCTTGGCGTACTGTTGTCGATCCCCTTCGCGGTAATGGCGGCGCGCAATATCTCGCCGCGACCGGTCTACCTGGTGGGGCGCGCCGTGATCATCGTGTCGCGCAGCTTCCATCCGGTGATCGTCGCCATCCTGTTCGTCAAGGCGGTGGGCTTCGGGCCCTTGGCCGGGATCTTGACCCTGACGCTCTACTCGATCGGCTTCGTCGGCAAGCTGCTCGCCGAGGAAATCGAGGAGATCGACTGGGGCCAGGTGGAGGCCATGCGCTCGGTGGGGGCAGGCTTTCTCGCGACCCTGACCTACGCCGTCTTCCCGCAGATTCTGCCACGCCAGATCGGCCTGTCGATGTACCAGCTCGATAGCAATCTACGTGCTTCGGCGGTGGTGGGCATCGTCGGTGCCGGCGGTATCGGGAGCACCCTGATGAACGCCTTCGGCCGCTATGACTATGACTTCGCCTTCGCCATCCTGCTGGTGATCATCGCGGTGATCCTGGCCAGTGAAGGCGTCAGCGGCTGGGTAAGGAAGCGCGTATGGTGACCTCGAAAGAGCCGGTGGCCAGTCGTGTCTGGGTACGCTACGACAGTCGCGAGCGCTGGACGCGACTGGCGGTGCTGCTGCTGGTGACGGCGGTGCTGGTGTGGGCGGCCCGCGACGTGGACATCTTCTGGCCCTGGGTGTGGGATGCTCCCGCTCAGATTCACAGTCTCGGCGAGCGCATGTGGCCCCCCGACCCCAGTCGCCTCGGCGAGATCGTCGACGCCATGATCGAGACGGTGCATATCGCCACCCTGGCGACCTTCCTGACCGTGTTCGCGGCGCTGCCCGTGTCCTACATCTCGGCCCAGAACACTACGCCGAATCGTGCCTGCCTCTGGCTTGGGCGTTTCATTCTGGTGGCCAGCCGCTCGGTCAACACGATCATCTGGGCACTGCTGTTCGTGGCCATCTTCGGTCCCGGGGTGCTGGCCGGCATTCTGGCGATCATGTGCCGCTCGATTGGCTTCGTCGGCAAGCTGATGGGCGAGGCCATCGAGGAGATCGATCGGCGTCCGGTGGAGGCCATGGAGGCCACCGGCGCCAGTCGCCCCAAGGTGATCCTCTACGCCGTGGTGCCTCAGGTGATGCCGGCATTCTTCGCCGTGGTCATTCTGCGTTGGGACATCAATATCCGCGAATCCACCGTGCTTGGCCTGGTCGGTGCCGGCGGTATCGGTGTCATCCTGCAGGGGGCCATCGATACCTTCGCCTGGCCGACGGTCGCGACCATTTTGTGCGCCATCATCCTGCTCGTGGTGCTCGGCGAAGCCATCACGGGAGTGCTGCGTCGTCGTGTGCTGTGAGCGGGAGCCTGCGTCGGCGAGGCAGCGTAAGGGGCCACCCCCCGCCGATTTGGCACATGAGCTATGATCGATAAGGGACCCTGGCCACAGAGAGACGTCCGGAGAATGCTTCGATCATGAAGATGGATGCCCGCAGGGCCTTCCAGCTGCTCGCCGATGGTCTCTCGCGGAACGGGGGCGATGATTTTTATCCGTATCTGGTCCGCCTGTTGTCGACGATCCTTGACGCCGACGTCGTCCTTGTGGGGCGCGTGGTATCCGGGACCGAGCGGATTCGGACGCTCGCCGTGTGCGTTGACGGCGAGCTAGCGGACGACTTTGAGTACGGCCTGGCCGGAACGCCCTGCGGACGGGTACTGGATCGCGAGGCGTGCATCTTTCGCGAGAGCGTCGCCGAGACGTTTCCCGACGATGAGATGCTGTCCCGGTTGGGCGCGGAGGCCTATCTCGGGGTACCGATGATAGGACCCGACGACAGCATGATCGGGATCGTCGCCGCGATCTATCGCCATTCCGTCCATCGCGTCCACCTGGCCCAGGAGGTGCTGAGAATCACGGCGGCCAGGGCCGGTGCGGAGCTGGTGGGGCGCAAGGCGGAATATGCGCTGGCCAGAACCGCCTCCCAGATGGCTCGACTCAATCATCAGCTGGATGGCACTCATCGCGCGCTGACGCTGTTGCGACTGGTCAACCGGGCGGTCATCCGCCTCCAGGATGAGACGGCCCTGCTTCAGGAAGTCTGTCGCCTGGCGGTGGAGGACGGCGGCTATCGCCTGGCCTGGACGGGGTTGGCCCCGGAGGGTGATGGGCAGTGCATTATCCCTCAGGCCTCGGCGGGTCGTGATGCCCACCTGCTGGCTGACTGCCGGCTGCGCTGGTCCGATGAGGCCCCCGCAGGGCTGGTGTCGCAGGGACGATGTCTGGATGACAGTCAAGCACTGGCATTTTCGTCACGCATCTCCGGTGCCGTCTGCGCGACCCTGGCCAAGACGCCTGCGCTTGCCGGGGAGGTGGCGTTGCCACTCGAGTTCGGCGATGGTCTCACCGGTGTGCTGGTGCTGATGCAGGAACAGGCGTTTCGTATCAGCGATGATGAGCTTGAGCTGCTCGGCGAGCTGGCCGGCAACCTGTCCTTTGGCCTCCAGACACTGCGCGCGCGGCGTCATCAGGAGCGCACCCAACGTGCGGTGCTCGACGTGGCCGAGGCCGTGTCTGCGCGTAGCGACGATGCCTTCTTTGGCCAGCTCGCCAGGCGGCTGGTGGATGCCCTCGGCGCCGATGCCGTCTTCATTTCACGCATCGACGATAGCGTGCCGCTGGAGGCCACTCTGCTGGCTGGCCTCGTCAACGGCGCCCCGGCGGCCGAGTTTCGCTACGGGTTTTCCGGACTGCCGTGCGAACAGACGTTTCGCCACTCCGAACACCTCATCGCCCGAGGCGTCAAAGAGCAGTATCCCCGTGCCGCCGAACTGGTCGATATGCCTATCGAGGCGTACGTCGGGCGTCGGCTGGAAGACGCCAGCGGCGATGCCATCGGGATGATCTTCGTGCTGTTTCGTACGCCGCTGCTGGACCCTGAACCGGTCAGCTATTTGCTGCGCATCTTTGCCGCCGGTGCCTCGGCGGAGCTCGAACGCCGTCGTAGCGATGCCCATATCCGTCATCTGGCCTACAACGACCCCGGCACCGGGTTGCCCAATCGCGTCTATTTCATGGACCGGCTACAGACGGCCATCGGCGAAGCAGACCGCTGTCAGAGTCGTCTCGCATTGATGTTTCTCGATCTCAATCGTTTCAAGGAGATCAACGACAGCCAGGGACATGACGTCGGCGACCGGGTCCTCAGCGAAGTCGCCACTCGGTTCCGTAACTGTCTGGGCAATACGGAGAGTCTTGCTCGCCTTGGTGGCGACGAGTTTGTGGTCATGGTCGAGAAGGCCGACGAGATTCGTGCCGCTCAGGTGGTCGGGAAGCTCCTCAGTGCACTGTCGGCGCCGGTGGCATTCGATGGGCATCGGTTCAACGTCGAAGTCAGTATTGGGGTAGCCTTCTACCCCGAGGACGGCGATGGCCCTCGGGAGTTGCTCAAGCACACCGATATCGCCATGTATCACGCCAAGGAAAGCGGTAGTGGCTATCGCTTCTATGCGGCGGAAATGGGCCGCGATCTCCGCCGCCGCCTGGTGCTGGCCACACGCCTCAACGAGGCGCTGGCACAGGGCGCGTTACAGCTGTGTTATCAGCCCTGCGTGTTGCTGGAGGACGGCTCGCTGATGGCGGCAGAGGTGCTTTGCCGATGGTACGACCCGGGACTCGGTTGGGTCAGTCCCAGCGAGTTCATCGCCGTGGCGGAGGAGCGTGGCATGGTCGGTGCGCTCGGCGAATGGGTGCTGCGTGAGGCCTGCCGCCAGCTGCGACGCTGGCGTGACCAGGGCCTGGCGGCCATGCCCGGTCGTCTATACGTCAACCTGGCCGCCGCTCAGTTCGAAGATCCGGGCCTCGCCGGCCTGCTGTGCAATATCGTCGATGATGCCGGTCTCTCGCCCCACGATATCGGACTTGAACTCACCGAGAGTGGCTTCATGGCGGACCCCGAGCAGGCGATTCGCATCACCAATCACCTGCGCAAGGCGGGATTCGCGCTGTCGATCGACGACTTCGGTACCGGCTATTCGTCACTCGCCTACCTCAAGCGTTTCGCGGTGCAGTCGGTGAAGATCGACATGTCGTTTGTCAGCGAGATGCTCAGCGACAGCAACGACCATGCCATTGTCGCCACCATCATCGCCATGGCCGACCGTCTCGGCATGCAGGCGGTGGCCGAGGGCGTCGAGACCGTCGCTCAGGTCCGCGCACTACGCGACATGGGCTGTCGCCTGGGACAGGGCTACTTGTACTCCCGGCCGCTGTCCGGAGACGATTTCGCGCAGCGCTGGTTGACGCCCAGGGAGGCGTCGCAGAGGTTACCGGTGGCGGCGCAGCTGGACCCGTTGCCGAAGTCGTCCTAGGCGCCGCCAGCCTGGCGGGAACACAGCACTGCCAGGCGCTCGAGGGCCTCACCGGCGCCATCCAGGGAAAATGCCATGAACCAGTAATCCGCCACGCTGTCGCTCATGCGGATACGCAGGTTCAGTGTGGTGCCGGTGGTCATCTGGCGCTGAAGAGCGGCCACATCGAGCTCGTCAAAGCGCAGATAGAGGCCATCATCGCCGCGTTCCGTGGTCAGCACGGCGCGACCGGTCAGGGCGCGGTGATCGTCAACCAGTACATCGACCGGAACCGCGTTGACCACTTCGCTGTGGGGTTGCTGTGCGCCCAGCGCCGAGCGTAGTTCGAGCCAGGGGCTCAGGCAGGCCCCAGGGGTGGCATTGACGCTGAGCATGGCGTCGGTATAACTCGCGCGCTGTACGGCTCGCACATGGCGCTCGGCGCCTAGTGCAACCGACAGGGACTGCCAGTCGCCGTGGTGCTCGAGTCCCTGGGTGTTGTAGTTCTCCGCCAGGGTGGCGGCGGAGATAGACATCGCCGCCAGTGCCACCAGTAACGGGGCGCCGAGACGGCGAAGGGGGGAACGGCAGGGCATGATGATTCCTCGCAGGCGTAACGAGAGCGAGGCTATCACGGCCTAGGGCGCGCGTCCCAATGCCGCGACGAGGCGGTTGGGGCGCGCTGGCTCAAGCCGTTTCGCAGCACAATTCGATCAGCTTCAATTCCTTTAGGCGGGAGCGGCACTCAGGGTGCATCAGGTCCTCCAGGGTGTAGCGGTCGAGCACCGCAAGAAAGGCTATCAGGCCCTCATTGGCGATCTGTCGAAAACGGCACACCGGGGCCATGAAGCAGGCGTCTTCATCGCCGTCGCACTCGATCAACGACAGGCTATGCTCGGTGTCCTGAATCAGCTCTCCCAGGCGGATGCTGTCCGGCGCACGTTTAAGCGACAGTCCGCCGTGCTTCCCCCGTACCGCGGAGACGTAGCCGAGGCGACTGAGTTCCTGCACGACCTTCATCAGATGATTGCGAGAGACCGAGAAGCGTGAGGCGATCTCGGCGATGGTGGTGCGTTCATTGCCGGCATCGGCAAGGTACATCAGAACGCGCAGGGAGTAATCGGTGAAACGTGTAAGATGCATCGGCGTGGTCCGGACGCCGTCATGGCGTCATTGTCAGGTAAAGACGAGTCAGGACTCTATCATTATGAGAATAGTCGTAATCCAGATCTGGCGCATGATGAGCAAAACTCCCACGTGAACCTAGAATATTACTGACCCATATCATCGCTTAACTTCTGCGGCATAGTGGTTTTCAACTGTTCGGCACAATAGGTATGAGGTATCAGGAGCCTGGCTGCGCGCCAGGGGTGCGCATTTCCTGCCCCTGTCTTTCACCGCGAACTTTATTTTTTTATTTGGTTTTACAATGAGATGTTCATCTTGTTCTGGGCTGGGTCGGTATTTGTTCGAGAGTGGTGGCGGCGATTGTTTTAGGCAGCGTGTCGATAGCCCGCTGCAGTGGCGAGGGGTATTTAGGCGTATATATTATGGCTATTTGGAGTTATGGGGGCGTGGTTCGTGCATTAGCGCCGTCAGCGTCGCCAATTGGATATCATCGAATCGCTTCAGGTCTCCGGCATAGGTGCGCTGGAATGTCTCGGCGTCGGCGCGGGTAGCGAAGGATGCCAGGGTGTGGCCCATGCTGCCGCGGCGCCGGTGGCCTACCACATACCAGGCATCGCGAGCGCGGGTGAAGGCATCGTTGGCCGGATGATCCCAGTCGGTGTGCCCCATGTCGTGAACCCAGGCGTGGGACAGTTGTGCTGCGTTGTCGGGTTGGCGCAGGAAGATGAACATTTCCAGCGTCGAACAGAACTTGCGCGCCTGCTGGTCATGGTTGAGATAGACCTCGCCCTTGGGGCCAGGCTGGTTGGCGACCAGCATGCCGCACACGTGGCAGATGTCGGCGTCGGTGATCGGTTCAGGGCCGGCGAGGGCGGCCGGCGATGAGGAGGCGTCGCAGCCGGCCAGCAGGGCGGCGGCCAGCGCCAGGGAGGCGAGTGGCTTGAGGCGGTTGGGCATCATGATGTCTCGTCGAGAGGGTCAGTGAGGGCGGCGCTGGAAGCGCCGGATGGCAAGCGACAGCGGGACGATGATCCAGGCGGCTAGCGTCGCCGCCAGCAGCGGCGTGGAGAAGCCACCGGCCTGGCCCAGGACGGTAAGCCCCACCTCATGGCCGTTGTCTACCCCGCCGAGCATCAGCAGGCGAAAGCACTCCACGGGGTTGGCCAACATCAACCAGGGCAACCAGTCGCCGCCTTGGCGTATGCCGACGAGCAGGGCCAGCAGCCCCAGGTCGAACACCAGCACGAAGAAGAACCAGGTGATCAGGGCAAGCCCCGCGGCCCTGGCCTTTTCCTGAACGCTCGTACTGATCAGGTAGGCCATGGCGAGAAATGCCCAACCCAGCAGGCAGGCCGCGCCGATCAGGCGGCCCATGCCGGCGAACAGCGCCGTTATCGAGGCGTCGTCCTGGGCCACCGCAATGACCGCCGTGGCCACGCCAAAGCCGATCAGCGTGGCGGTCCCCAGTACCGTGGCATGACCAAGAAACTTGCCGAGCAGCAGCCTCGAACGAGGCAGGGGATAGGTCAGCAGCAGCAACAGGGTGCCGTTCTCCTGTTCGCCGACGATGGCGTCGTAGGCCAGCATCAAGGCGATCAGCGGAATCAGGACCACCGCCAGGGTGGTCAGGCTGGCCAGGGTCGTGGATAGGGCGGTGAAGCCGAGGCCGCCGCTGGCGACGGCGCCGAAGGCGGCGATACCGGTGGCGAAAAGCGCCAGAATCAACGCGATGGCGACCACCCAGCGGTGGCGTAGTCCATCGCGAAATTCCTTTGCCGCGATGATGATGACGGGCGGCATTAGCGCATCTCCTCGACCGGATCACGGCGGGGCGTCGACGACGTCGGTCGTGCACCGACGCCGGTCGGACCGACGGTGATATGGCGGTACACGTCTTCCAGGGTGGGCATGGACAGGTCCAGGTCTCTCAGGCCGGGCAGGGCGCTGAGCATATTGAGGGCCGCCAGCTTGGCCGCGGGCGCCAGGGTGACGAGGGTGATGCCGTCTGCCGCTGGGGTGACCCCTGCATCGATACCGGCCCGGCACAGGCGCAGTGACAGGTCCTGGGGGGCACCCGTCAGGCGAATGGTCAGCGGCAGGTCGGCGTGGCGGCGCAGGCCCGCGAGATCGCCAATGGCCAACGGGTGGCCGCGGCACAGAATCAAGGCGCGATCGAGACACGACTCCACGCCTGGCAGCAGGTGCGAAGACAGCAGCACCGTGGTGCCCCCGGCGCGCAGTTCGGCCACGCTGTCGTACACCTCAGCGGTGGCGACGGGGTCGAGCCCCGTGGTCGGCTCGTCGAGCAGTAGCAGGCGGGGGCCACCGAGCAGCGCCTGGGCCAGTCCCAGACGTTGGCGCATGCCTTTGGAGTAGGTCTTGACCCGCTGTGAGGCGGCGTCCACCAGGCCAACGCGCTCGAGGAGCGTCATCACCTCGCTGGACGGACGCCGCTTGAGACGGGCGAAGTAGGTCAGCGTCTCCAGGCCGCTCAGGTGGTCATAGAAGCGTACGTTCTCGGGCAGGTAGCCGAGTGTGCGCCGCCGGCTGAAGGCGCCGGCGGCGTCGGGGGCCTGACCCAGCACCGCGACCCGCCCCTGGCTCGGCGACAGCAACCCGAGCGCCAACTTCATGGTGGTGGTCTTGCCGGCACCGTTGTGGCCGAGCAGCGCCAGTACCTCGCCTTCAGCCACCTGAAGATCGAGATGCGACAGGCGCCGCTGGGCGCCCTGGTGCAGGCTGACATTGTCGAACATCACAACGGCGGTCATGACGCTGTCCTCTTCGTCATGGCAGGCTTGGGGGCCTGCATCAACGGGGCGCTGTCTCTGACGCCCTGGGGGCGAAACACGGGAAACGCCCGCTGCACCCAGCGCAGCGCAAGCACCGCGGGACTATCCATCAGCACCCGCGCCGAAGGGTGGCGCCACAGCAGTCGATCCATGGCATCGTTGGGCTCGTAGGCACGATCGCCGATGCCATCCTCCTCCAGGTCCCAGCCAAGATAGTCGCTCCAGTAGTTGCCGCGTCCATCGACAGACCACTCCTGGGCGCGGGTGGCGACGTACTTGACCTGACGGCGGTTGGCGACGAAGGCGTTTCCAACGACGCGATTGTCCTCCGATCCTGCGGTCAGGTGGATCCCGATATCGCTGTCCTCGAGGCGGTTGCCTTCGATGCGGTTGAACTGGGCGTTGTAGATAAATATCGCCTTGCCGTCGCCACCGTTGACGTCCCCCTCTCCTCGCTCGTCGCGGGGTTGGCGGACACCGGCGATGGTGTTATCGAGGATCTGGCTATCGGTGATGTTGTTCATCAGGATGCCGTAGTTGCGATCCTGGAGAGATCGATTGCCCACGACGGTGAGTCCTCTCGATTGCATCAGTGCGTAGCCGGTGCGGGTATGTCGGGTCACATTGCCCCTGAGCGTGTTGTCATGGGCGTACATGTAGTGGACGCCGTAGCGCAGGTCTTCGAGACGGTTGTTCTCGAGCAGGCTGTCATGACTGGTATCGATGTAGATGCCATCGCGGACGTCGCGGATGTCGTTGCCGACCACGTGGGCGTTGTCGACGTTGAACAGGTGAATGCCATTCCCACGGTCCTGAGAGCGCAGCGAAGGCTCGCCTCGCAGGCGGTTGTCGGTGACGCTGGCGTCGCTGACGCCGTCGAGCCAGATGCCGAAGCCTGGGCCCTTGAGATCGCAGTGACGGATGAGCGCGCCGCTGGCCTCGCGGCGTACCGCGATGCCGGCATCCATGGTCGTCAGATCCGCCCCCCAGCGTTCGATGTGCAGCCCATCGAGTGTGACGGCGGGAGCCACCACCGTGATGGCGGTGCCATGGCCGCCGGCGTCGATGATGGCCGGTGCAGTGCCTGTCGGGCCCACGAGCACCAGCGGCTTGTCGATGCGAATCGCACCGCGATAGCGCCCCGCGGACAGGTGCAGTTCATCGCCGGGGGCGGCGGCGTCGATCGAGGCCTGGAGTGGCTGGCCGGAGTCGATGATCAGGCTAGCGGCGCCGGCGGGCGCGGCGAGGCCGACGACCATCAGCGCAGCACAGAAGGCGTGAATGATGTGGTGATGATAGAGAGAGCGGTAGGCTGCCGGCCATACCTCGGCACGGCCACGAGAACGTCGCGAAAGGAGCAGTGTCATGGGGCCTCCTGGCGGGCGCCGAGATTCGGCGCCCGCTGTCGTACCGGCTATCAGGCTTTTTCGACCAGCATGCGACCGAACATTTCCATGTGCATGGCGTGGCAGAACCAGTTGCAGTAGTACCAGTGCACGCCGGGGCGATCGGCGACGAAGGTGACGCTGGCGGTCTGCTGCGGCCCGATTTCCATGGACACGCCGTGGTTGACCATGCAGAAGCCGTGGGTCAGGTCTTCGACCTGGTCGAGGTTGGTGACCACTACCGTGACCTCATCACCCTGCTTGACGGTGAATTCGGTGATGCCGTATTGGGGCGCCACCGAGGTCATGTAGACGCGTACCTGGTTGCCGTCGCGAATGACCTTGTTGTCGCTTTCCAGGGTGATGCCATCGGCCTCGGCCATGGCCCGGGTCGGGGCGAAGAACGGATCTTGGCGGTCCCAGACCTGGATCGGGTTGACCTGGTCGGCGCGCAGCATGATGGCGTCATGGGGCTCGGCATAGGTCGGGCCGTCATGGACGAGCTTCATGGTGTCGCCGGAGATGTCGATCAGCTGATCGTTCTCCGGGTGCAGCGGGCCCACCGGCAGGAAGCGGTCCTTGGAGAACTTGCACAGCACCACCAGCCACTTGCCATCGGCGTCGCGGGTCTCGGTGAGGCTGGCGTGGTTGTGGCCTGGCTGATAGTGCACGTCGAGCTTCTGGGTGATGTAGGTCACGTCCTCGCCGTTGTAGGCGCGGATGGCATCCTCGATGTTCCACTTCGCCACCTGGCTGTCGATAAACAGCGTGGTGTAGGCGAAGCCGCGGCCATCGAAGGTGGTGTGCAATGGCCCCAGGCCCAGTTCCGGCTCCGCGACCACGGCATCACGCGGCTCGATCGTGCCGTCGAACACCTCGGGGAGCTTGTCGATGGCGATGATCGACACCGTCGGCGAGAGCTTGCCGTTGGCCACGAAGTACTTGCCATCTGGCGAGGTGTTGACCCCATGGGGGTTCTTCGGCACCGGAATGTAACGCGTCAGGGACGAGCCGTGACGCCCGTCGAGTACCGGGACGCTGGAGTCGCCAATGGTCTCGAACTGGCCCGCCTTCACCGCCGCCTCGATCGCCTCGACGTCGAAGACCACCACCCAGTCGCGTTCGGCACGCATGCTCTCGGCGAGGGTGATGCCTTTCTCGGAGTTGTAGCAGCTCGATGCGACGAAGCGGCCGGTGTAGTCGGCGTCGGTATTGTCCAGGTTGCCGTCGACGATCACCTGCCAGGCGACCTCCATGCTCTCGGCGTCGATGGCATTGAACATGGTGAAGTAGTTCGCGGAGTCGGTCAGGCCGCGGCCATCGTTGGGCTGAGGAATCGGGAACTCGGCGTTGGCGAACACGTACTTGGTGTAGGGCACCTTCTGCAGGCGCAGGCCGTGGATGGCCTGGACGTTGGGCACGGTGGTGACCTTGTCGGTCTTCATGATGTCGAGGCGGATCCGCGCCACTCGGGTATTGGCCTTGTCGTTGATGAACAGGTACTTGCCGTCGTAGCTGCCATCAGTCATCGAGGCGTGGGGGTGATGGGCGTCGCCGTTGTGAAAGCGGCTCGACTCGCCGAGGATGTGCTTGGATTCGTTGGTGATGCCCCAGCCGGTAGCGCTGTCGGTGTTGAACACCGGGATGCGCATCAGTTCGCGCATCGACGGAATGCCCAGTATCCGCACCTCACCGGAGTGACCGCCGCTCCAGAAACCGTAGTACTCGTCCAGGTCACCCGGTGCCACGAAGGCATCGCCATCCGCTGCCTTGGCGCTCGGGCTTGCCAACAGTGCGCTGGCGCCGACGCCTCCCACGACACCGCTGGCGAGACCCGCACCGGCCACGCCGGTGACGGCGCTGTTGCGCAGGAAATGGCGACGGGCCAGGTTCTGGATGCTGCTGTTGTCTTCACTCATCTTTTAGTGCTCCTGTTGGCAGGGAATACGTCGCGGGTCAGCCAGGTGGCGCTGGGCTCCGCGGGGTGCTGCGTCAACTGTGGCGTCCGCGCCTGCGTGGCTGGTGTCCCGGGTGATGCGCTTGCGGCGTTTGACTCGGGGCGGACAGCGCTGGTCATCGTCGAAGGTGATCTGGCAGTCCAGGCAGTAGTGGCATTCGCTGGCATCGATGCGCCCATCGGGATGGATCGCCGCCACTTCGCAGTCGTGGGCGCAGATCTGGCAGGGCGTGCCGCAGTGACCGCGATGACGCCGGAGCCAGTCGAACAGGCGCAGGCGGCCACCGATGGCGAGTCCGGCGCCCAGTGGGCAGACGTAGCGGCAGTAGGCCTTGTGGGTGAATGCCGAGGCGACGATCAGCGCCAAGGCGTAGGCAACGAAGCCCCAGTCGCGCATGAAGTGCAGGGTGATGGCGGTCTTGAATGGCTCGATCTCGGCCAGCCGCTCGGCATCGCCGAGCGAGTAGAAGGACACCCCGACCAGGGCGAACAGCACCAGATATTTGATGACCCACAGGCGTTGGTGGAGAGCGAAGGAGGGCTCGAATTGAGGCACCTTCAGGTAGCGAGCCACACGGTTGACCAGATCCTGCAGCGCACCGAACGGGCACAGCCAGCCGCAATAGACGCCGCGACCCCACAGCACCAGCGTCATGGCGACGAAGGTCCACATCACGAACATCAAAGGGTCGATCAGGAAGGCGGACCACTGGAACTGATGCGTCAGCGAATGGACCAGGGCGAGCAGGTTGACGATGGACAGTTGTACCAGGGCGATCCAGCCGACGAACACCAGGGTGTAGATCAAGAAGGCGGTACGCAGGGGGCGCAGCAGCCGCGGGCGACGGGCCAGCGCATCCTGGAAGGCCAGGATCAGCGTCAGCGTAACGAGGCCGATGCCCAGGCCGATGACCTCCGGCGTCTTGTCTTGCCAGACCTTCATCCACAGTGGCGTCGGCGTGACAGGCTGGGGCCGTTCCAGGTAGGCCTCGGGCAGGGCATAGTCGGCCTCGAACCGGGTAAATTCATTGCTCAGCGGGCCGGAGGCGCGGCGTACCAGCAGGTTGAGCTGCCACGGGCTGCCCGGATCGAAGTCTGCCGCCTCACGGATGATGAAGATGTCGCGCTCACTAAAGGCGGGCATATCGTCCAGGGCGAAGCGATTGACGCGTTTCTGGTCGCGGTCGTGGAAGCTGATGGTGGCGTTATTCTGCACCAGTTCAATACGATCGAAGATGCCGCCGCGCACGTAACCCGAGCCCTTGTAGGAATAGTCACCGGAGGCCATCACCACGACCGCGTGCTCGCCGGGCTCAAGGCCTTTCATCAGCGCCGCAAAGCCGCGCTCACCGAGCAGGTTGCGACCGATGGTCGGGGCATCGAGGTAGGCGAAGTAGAGATCGATGAACGTCGCGTCGCGGGGGCCCTTTGCGTTGTTCAGATAGTGCTCGGCGGGGGTGCCGATAAAGGCGTCATCTACCGTGCCGTTGGTCAGGCGCAGGTGGCCGATGCTGCCGTCGGCGGTGAGCGTAGCCCAGCTCTCGGCGCTGAAGACCTCGGGGCTGACCGTGGCCCGGGGAGCGGCGCTGGGATCGGCGATCAGACCGACCGCGGCGGCGACCTGGCGGGCCGCCCGCAAAATGGTGTCGTTGACCACGATGACCGTGACCGTGGCGCCTGAGATCGCATCGAGCCCTTCGCCCACCGCTAAGCGATCGGTGACCCGGGCACCGACATGGGCGCCAGCGAAGTCATCGAGCTTCTGCTGAGGAATGCCCACCAGCATGATCGGCTCGGCATGATTGAGGACCTTGGCTTGCGTGATCTTGGCATCCAGGTCGATGCCGATGAGCAGATTGACCGGCTTGCCGGAGTAAGCGGGTATCGGCGTGACCTGAGCGCTCTCGAAGGCGTAGCCGAGCAGTTCGTCGTCGTGATAGACCGCGCTGACCGGCCACTCGAGGTCCGGTGTCTCGGCATCGGCTATCCGATTGGCGCCGGGAAAAGCGGGCGTGAGCAGGGCGAGATCGAGCCGGGCGCTGCCGAGCTCCCCGGGGTACTGATCGAACTCCAGGGCCTGGGTCGACGTGGCGCCCAGCAGCCAGATCAGTAATCCGGCCAGGAGCAGCGGCAGGTGGTGCAACCGGGTTGGCGAACGGGAGCGCGAGGCGCGCGAGTGTCCGTCGCCTCTCGGGGGAGGTGAGCGCATGGATAGCCCTCGTGATGGAGCCTATGCCAACAAGTGGCGAAGGGTGCCCCGGCGTGAGCCGGGGCGCTAGCCGGAGTGCTGGGCTAGCCGTCGTTCAGGGGGTGAGACTCGCGAAGTAGGCCGCGATATCGGCGATGTCCTGGTCGGACAAGGCGGTAGCCTGGGGCGCCATGATGGCGGACATGCCGCCGCCGCGCTGACCTTCGCGGTACGCCTTGAGCGCGCCTTCCAGGTAAGGCGCGTGCTGGCCGGCGAGGTTCGGGTAGATCGGAGCGGTGGATATACCATCGCTGCCGTGACAGGCGGCGCAGGCGGCGATCTTGCCTTCCCCAGCAGCGGCATCGCCGGCGGCTTGGGCGTCGGCGGTGACGGCCAAGGCGAAGACGCTTGCGCCGAGTAGTGCAGCCAGTGACAGCCTTTTCATCGTGGTTCTCCTCATGCGGTGTAGGCGCTCGCCAGTCGCTGTTGCGTCGACCTCGAGCGATTGCGGGGCCTGTCCGGAGACGCATCCCGACGCATAGATGGGCTCCTGCGTGCAAAGGAGTATGAGCAAGGAACTATCAGGAGGAGTTGATCCGCATCAAGATGCCGCCCTGTGCCAGCCGGGAGCGGGGCTCGGCCTGACCGGTGTCATGAAGTCGAGCATGCGCGCACCCTGGCACAGGCGGTGGCCAGTCTGGACGCGGCGCCGGGCGCTCACGCAGCCGGGAGCGGTGGAGCCGGGCCGGGCCATCGATAGCCCCGCGTCGTGAGGAATTGATGCAGATCATGTCGGGGTTCATCGTTGGCCGAGATATGCACAGGCCCGTGAGATAATGGCGCCACCAGGCGGGGGCAGGGTCCGCTGTGTGGCGCGGGTTGGCGCTGGACAGCGGGACGTCGACCTTCCGCCTCTCGTTGTCACAGAGGCTCCGCCCGATGTCCAATCATCTGCCGTTTCAGCGCTCCCTCGTCGAAAAGTACGATCGCCCTGGCCCGCGTTACACCTCCTACCCGACCGCGCCGCACTTCAGCGATGGCTTCGGTATCGCGGACTATCGCGCGGCGGTGGATGCCAGCCAGGCGGTGGCCGAGCCGCGCCCGCTGTCGGTGTACGTGCACGTGCCGTTCTGCGAGAGCCTGTGCTACTACTGCGCCTGCGCCAAGATCATCACCCACAACCGCGAGCGGGCCGCCGAGTACCTGGCGTATCTGAAGCGCGAGATTGCGCTCCAGGCGCGGCTGTTCGATGACGGTCGCGAGCTGACTCAGCTGCACCTGGGCGGCGGCACGCCGACGTTCCTGACCAACGCCCAACTGCGTGAATTGATCGACGCCCTCGGCCAGGCCTTCCGTTTCGCCCCCGAGGCCGAGCGCGAGTTTTCCCTGGAGGTCGATCCGCGCACTGTCACCCCCGAGCAGATCCATGAGCTCAAGGCCATGGGCTTCAACCGCTTGAGCTTCGGCCTTCAGGATTTCGATGCCAAGGTGCAGAAAGCCGTCAACCGGATCCAGAGCGAAGAGCAGGTCGCCGCCCTGATGGACGCCGCGCGCGAGGCAGGGTTTGCCTCGATCTCGGTGGACCTGATCTACGGCTTGCCGCTGCAGACCGTGGACAGCTTCGCTGCGACCCTGGCCAAGGTGATCGCGCTCAAACCCGATCGTATCGCTGCCTACAGCTATGCCCACCTGCCGAGCCTGTTCAAGGCCCAGCGACTCATTCGCGACGAAGACATGCCGCCGCCGGGGCGCAAGCTCGAGCTGCTGGAGCTGACCATCGCGCGGCTGACCGGGGCGGGCTACGTGTACATCGGCATGGACCATTTCGCGCTGCCGGACGACGAGCTGTCCCTGGCGCGCCTGGACGGCTCCTTGCAGCGCAACTTCCAGGGCTACTCGACCCGCGCCGAGTGCGACATGATCGGCCTCGGCGTCACCTCCATCGGCCGGGTGGGCGAGGCCTATAGCCAGAACGTCAAGACCACCCAGGAGTACCAGGCGTGCCTGGACGCCGGCGAGTTGCCGGTGCTGCGCGGCTATCGCCTGAGCGACGAGGACCGCCTGCGTGCCGACGTCATCACCCAGCTGATGTGCCACGGCGAGGTGAGCTTCACCGAGATCGAGGCGCGCCATCGCATCGATTTTTCCCACCACTTCGCCGGCTCGCTGGCGAGCCTCGCTGAGCTTCAAGAGGATCGCCTGATCGAAATCAAGAACGACAGGATTCGAGTGCTCGAGGCCGGGCGGCTGATGCTGCGCAACGTGGCCATGGCCTTCGACGCCTATCTCGCTGCGACCCCCGGTCGCTACTCGCGCACGGTCTAGGGCGAGGCAGAACGCCGCCACGCCCGTGGCGTCGGGGTTTGTCGAGCGCTCGCCAAATATCAGCGATTCGTTAATTGAAATTCGGGTCTTCCATGGCCCGATTTTTCCTTTATATTGTGCCGCCTGGCAAATTTTTTACTATATATGGTGGTGGCGGCTTGGCTTTGCCCAAGCGCGCTTCGCGCCGTTATTGACCTTTTTCCGCCGGGAATGATCGGAGTATTACGCATGACCACATCTGCCAAGGCCGCTGCGCTGTCGCAGGAGGTACCCATGCAGGGCCCCTCGTATGACATTTGGGATTCCAAGTACCGCTTGAAGGACCGTCACGGCGAGGCCGTCGACGGCGACCTGAAGGCGACCTGGGAGCGAGTGGCCAAGGCCTTGGCCGCGGTCGAAGGCGACAACGCCAAGCATTGGTTGCCCAAGTTCCGTTGGGCCCTGGAGCAGGGCGCGGTGCCGGCCGGGCGGATCATGTCCAACGCCGGTGCCGAGGGCTACAAGCCCGCGGTCAGCCTGATCAACTGCACCGTGTCACGCACCATCCGCGACTCCATGCACGATATCCTCGACAGCGTCGTGGATGCCGGCATGACCCTCAAGGCCGGCTGCGGTATCGGCTATGAGTTCTCGACCCTGCGCCACAAGGGTGCCTTCGTGTTCGGCGCCGGTGCCGGCACCAACGGCCCCCTGGCGTTCATGGATATCTACGACAAGATGTGCTTCACGGTGGCCTCCGCCGGCGGCCGTCGTGGCGCCCAGATGGGCACCTTCGACGTCGGCCACCCGGATGTACGCGACTTCATCGAGGCCAAGCGCGAGGCCGGGCGCCTGCGTCAGTTCAACCTGAGTCTGTTGATCACCGACGAGTTCATGGAAGCGGTCAAGCACGACGCCGACTGGCCCCTGGCGTTCCCCCTTCACGGCGGCGAGAAGGACGACGTGAAGCAAGACGAGTTGATCTACCGCGACTGGCCGGTGATCGAGGACGGTTATACGGTGGATGGCGAGGGGCGCGTGGCCTGTCGCGTGGTGGAAGTGATCAAGGCGCGTGAGCTGTGGGATACGATCATGAGCTCCACCTACGACTACGCCGAGCCGGGTTTTATCCTGATCGACCAGGTCAATCGCATGAACAACAACTGGTTCTGCGAGGAAATCCGCGCCACCAACCCTTGTGGCGAGCAGCCGCTGCCGCCGGAAGGCGCCTGCCTGCTGGGCTCGGTCAACCTGACGCGTTTCGTGATCGAGCCCTTCGGCAACAAGCCGCGCTTCGACTGGGATCGTTACCGGGAGGTGGTGGCGATCTTCACTCGTATGCTCGATAACGTGGTCGAGATCAGTGGCTTGCCGCTGGATGGCCAGCGCAAGGAAATCGAGGCCAAGCGCCGCCACGGCATGGGGTTTCTGGGCTTGGGCTCGACCATGACCATGCTCAAGATGCCTTATGGCTCACCGGAGTCCTTGGCCTTCACCGAGCAGGTCAGCCGGGTACTGGCCGTCGAGGGCTGGAAGCAGGCCCTCGAGCTTGCCAAGGAAAAGGGCATGGCCCCGATCCTCGAGCAGGAATTCGAGCTGACGCCGAAGATGCTGCGCAGCCGTCCCGAGCTTGCCCAGGATGGCTACGAGGCCGGTGACAAGGTGCCCGGGCGCATTCTGCACGCGCGCTACAGCCGCTACATGCAGAAGGTGGCCGAGGTCGAGCCCGGGCTCGTCGCCGAGCTCGCCGAGCACGGCGCGCGCTTCACCCACCACTCGTCCATCGCGCCCACCGGCACCATCAGCCTGTCGCTTGGCAACAACGCCTCCAACGGCATCGAGCCGTCGTTCTCGCACCGTTATTTCCGCAACGTCATCCAGGCCGGCAAGAAGACCAAGGAGCAGGTCGAGGTGGTGTCCTTCGAGCTGGCGGCCTTCCGCCACTTCATGCACGCCGATGCGGTGGAGAGCGATTTGCCCGAGTACTTCATCACCGCCGACTCGGTGACACCGACCCAGCACGTCGCGGTGCAGGCCGCGGCCCAGGCCTGGGTCGACTCGGCGATCTCCAAGACCGTCAACGTGCCCACCGACTTTCCCTTCGCGGCGTTCAAGGACCTGTACCTGGATGCCTACCAGAGCCGGCTCAAGGGCTGCACCACCTTCCGCTTCAACCCCGAGGCCTTCCAGGGTGTGCTGGTGCGTGAAGATGACCTGAAGAACACCACCTACGTGTTCGAGCTGGACAACGGCGAGAGCCTCGAGCTCAAGGGCGATGAAACGGTGATCTACGACGGTGAAGAGCATAACGCCGCCAACCTGTACGACGCCTTGAAGGAGGGCACCTATGGCAAATGGTAAGCGCCTCGTGGCGTCAATCACTCAACACCTTCACCTTCGTTCAGGAGCCCTGTAATGGCCGTCGAAATCAACGCGAAAATCGTGGGCTACCGGGTCAAGAGCGCGGAGCCGGCCCCGGCCCCGGCGCCCGCTCCCGCCGCCCTGCCCGAGGAAAATCCGCTGACCATGCGCATCGCCTCGCGTCCGGAAGGCACGCTCGAGGCGGTCTCGGAGAAGATCTCCTACGTCGGCGCCGAAGGCCGCAAGAAGGTCTATCTGCTGGTGTCGTTCATGCCGGTGGAAGGGGTGCTCAATGGTCAGCGGGTGATCATCGAGCGTCCGGTGGAGTTCTTCTTCCCCTCCGGGCAGCTGTCCAGCGAGCACCAGTGGATCACCGCCACCATGCGCAGCCTGTCGCTGGCGGCGCGCGGTGGCTACGTCACCCAGGCGGTGGCCGACCTGCGCAAGGTGGCCTGGGACAAGGGCCTGGTGCGCTGCGGCATGAACCGCTGGGGCAAGCCGATGTTCCATGACTCCGAGGTCGCCGCCATCGCCTGGTCGATCCAGCAGATCCTCTATCGTCGCGGCTTCCTCGATATCGACGGCAACCAGGTCGCGGTCGAAGACCTGGTCAGCCGCTTCGCCAAGCGTCAGGCCTCGGGCCATGGCTGGTTCCCGGCCGACGTCGAGGAAGAGAGCGCCGCCGGCGGCGCCGTCGAGCCCCTGGGGGGGACGTCCTCGGCGCTCGCCTCTGGCTCAAACGGCGACAAAGACGCGGCCCAGGGCGCGGGCCCTGCTGTGGTTGGCCACTGCCCGGAGTGTCGCGGCGAGCTGATCATGATGGACGGCTGCCCGACCTGCTACGCCGGCTGCGGCTGGTCGAAGTGCGGCTGACGAAGTGCGGCTGAACAGCGCCGAACCTCGACAGCGACGACCGAACACTGGGCCCCGATGGGGCCCAGTGTCGTAGGGGCGCCATCAATAATGGCTAGCGGCGTGGCGGTAGCCCGGAGCCCCGAAAAGGCCGGGGGTCGCCGGCGTCTGAGCCGGTCAGATGATAGATCGGGCTGCCGCAAGGGCAGCACCGCTGTATGAACTGAGAAAAAAAGCGCGTGCATGCCCTTGCGGTGTAGCAGACTTCGAGGGTGGGCTCGGCGGCGGGTGTGCCAGCCCATTCAGGCGAGGGCGGCCGGGGGCTCGCTCTGCAGTGGTGGTATCGGTTAGTCGAGGGCGGCAAGGGCCGGCGGTGAAAAGATGCAGGCTCGTTACCAAGCAGAGCCCGTCTGACTTGATGGATATCATGAACCTACACTCGGTGCGTCGTTAGCATAGTCCTGCGGTACTCCATCACCTCGCCCAGGACTGCTCATGTCGCTCTCTCCGCTTGCCTCCTTGTCTGTGCCATCGCTGCCGTCGGCCGGCGCGGCCTCGCTGATCCGCCTGCCCCACCGCCTGCACCTGTCGTTGATGCGACGCCTCGGCCCGCTGCCCTTGCCGCTGCTGCGGGCGAGCCTCGAGCCGTGGCTGAATCGCACCCTGGCCGAGCCCTTGGCCGAGGGCGAGTTCGATGTGTTGGAGGGGCGCCGGGTGTGCCTGGAGATCGATGATCTGGCCCTCGCCGTCACGCTGACGCTGGACGCCGGGCGCCTGCACGCCACTCACTTGCCGTGGGAGGCCAAGGTGAAGGGCGGCTGGCGGGAATTCGTCTGCCTGGCCAATCGCGAAGAAGATCCCGACAGCCTGTTCTTCCAGCGTCGCCTGTGTCTGGAGGGCGACACGGAGCTTGGGTTGACGCTGAAGAACCTGCTCGATGGGCAGGAGATGGCGTTGCTGCACCCCCGGCTGGCCGAGGCCCTGACCGGCCTCCAGCGCTGGACCTCTGGCTCGCGCTGAGCCGATCGACGGGAGAAGGAGGCAGGCCACGGTGCCGGAGCGGCTGGCAGCGAGTTAGATACCGGCCGCCGGCGCCAGGTCCATGCCGGCTTGGCCGTGCCAGTAGCCGTTGCACAGCTCGGCGTCGACCAGACTCAGCGGTGACGGCGATGCCAGGTGGCCATGGCGGGCGCGATCGAAGGCGTCGACAATCTCGTCCATGGCCGTCGCACGGGGGCTCAGTCGCGCCGTGGTGACGCCCATCTCTGCCATGGCGCCAAGCTCGTGACGCAGATCCTGACAGGCCCCCGACAGCGTCTGGATGCCGTTCAAGGTAAACAGACGACGGCTGTCGTCCTGAGTGGCGAGCGACAGACCTTCGGGGTAGCGCTGACACACGAACTGACAGCGGTCCTTCGGGTATTGATGATGGCGCGCGGTAAAGCAGCGCGACGACCAGGCCAGCGGCAGGTGGCCGTAGGCCAGCACCTCGCACTCCAGAGCGAGTCCGGCCTGGCGCGCCGCACCGAGCAGCGTCGCTAGATCGGCGCCGGGCAACTCCACCGGTGCCACGAAGCGGGACATGCCCGAGCGCTGGAGTATTGCCAGGGTCGGTACGTTGTAGAGGTTCAGCGCCAGGCCGCCGACGAACGGCAGGCCCGCCGCCGAGAGCCGCTGCACGGCGCTCATGTCGTTGGCTTCGACCATGAAGTCGCCGTTGTCGCATAGCTTGGCAAGATCACGCAGGTCGGCGTTGGACTCGATCAGGGTCTGGGAGCCGAGGGTCACCTGCTTACCGGCGGCGGCCAGGTGGCGGCCGATCGCCAGCCAGTCGGCGAGCTTCATGTCGCGACGCCGGGAGCACACGGTCTCGCCCAGGGTCACGCCGGCCACCGGCCAGGCGGCGACGCGTTCGTAGAAGTCGAAGTACTGCTCCCGGGTCCAGTAGAAGGCTACCGGAGCGAGGCTCAAGGAAAGTGAAGGCGTGGTCATGCCGAGTCCTATTTCCAGTCGCGCTCGTAGGCGCCGAGGGTGTGGGTGGAGCCTTCGGCCAGGGGCGCTAGCGCCCGCGTCCAATCGGCCTGGGGGCGGTAGTCCTGACCGCTGGCGGCAAGGTGATCCAGCGCCTGGCGCCACACCTTGGTGACGCTCGCCACGTAGGCAGGGCTGCGCTGGCGCCCCTCGATCTTGACCGCCTTGATGCCGAGCTCGTCGAGCTCGGCCAGCAGGTCCAGGGTATTGAGGCTGGTCGGCGCCTCGATCGCGTGGCCGACCTTGCCGTCTACCTCGAAGCGGCCCTTGCACAGGGTCGGGTAGCCGGCCTGTTCATCGGGCCGGTAGCGGTCGATCAGCACACCGTTGAGGCGCGATTCGCGGCCCTGATCGGTCTCTTCCCAGCGCACATGGGCGGCGGGTGAGCACACGCCGTGGGTGTTGGGCGACTCGCCGGTGAGATAGGACGATAGATAGCAGCGTCCCTCGGCCATGATGCACAGGCTGCCGAAGGCGAATACCTCGAGCTCCACCGGCGAATGGCGGGCCAGATCGCGCACCTGATGGATCGACAACACGCGAGGCAGCACCGCCCGGCGAATGCCGAACTCGCGGTGATAGAAGCGTAGCGCCTCGTGACTGGTGGCCGAGCCCTGCACGGATAGATGGCGGGCGATATCGGGGTGGCGGTCGGCGGCGTGCGCCAACAGGCCCGGGTCGGCCAGGATCAGGGCGTCGACCTTGAGCGATGCGGCCTGGTCCACCGCGCTTTGCCACTGCACCAGTTGCTGCTGCTGGGGGTAAGTGTTGATGGCGCAAAACACCCGACAACCGCGGGATTGGGCGTACTCGATGCCTTCCCGAGCGCGCTTCTCGGTGAAGTTGAGTCCGGCGAACTGACGCGCATTGGTGGCATTCTGGAAGCCGAAATAGACCGCGTTGGCCCCTTCATCCACGGCCCGTTTCATGGCGGGCAGGCTACCCGCGGGACACACCAGTTCCATGACGAACTCCAACAGAAGGATGGCGTCATGCTAGCGCCGACACGCAGGCGGGGGCTTGATGCGTATCAGGTTCCCCGTATGGGAGCGGTATTGTGAGCCTTGATGCCCCGACTAAGGCGGCGATGCGGTGTGGGCAAGCCTGTGAACAACCTGGTGGCGGCCTGTGACGCGTCGGTGGATAGGGGGTGGATAGGCCGTGAATAGAAGGTGGATAGGAGGTGGATAGGAGGTGGACAGGAGGCTAGCGCAGGGGCGATCCGGTCCTTGGCGGTGAGGCTATTCATGCAACGGGCCCCGTGGGGGCCCGTTGGTGTTTCGGCAAGAATTACCACTGCCGGACGATCAATGCCCGCCGGAGGGGAAGTGGAACTCGGCTTGGGTGGTCTCGAAGGGTGAGGGCCAGCGCTGGGAGATCGCCTTGCGCCGGGTGTAGAAGCGCACCGCGTCGGGGCCGTAGGCGTGCAGGTCGCCGAACAGCGAGCGCTTCCAGCCGCCGAAGCTGTGGCTCGCCACCGGCACCGGCAGGGGCACGTTGATGCCGACCATGCCGACTTCGATGGCATCGGCGAAGCGCCGCGCGGCTTCACCGTCGCGGGTGAACAGGCAAGTGCCGTTGCCGTATTCGTGGGCGTTGGTCAGGGCGATAGCCTCATCGAGGCTCGCAACGCGCACCACGCACAGCACCGGGCCGAAGATCTCCTCGCGGTAGATGGTCATCTCCGGGGTCACCCGGTCGAACAGGCAGCCGCCGACGAAGAAGCCATTTTCATGGCCCGGCACCTTGAGCTCGCGCCCATCGGCGACGAGTTCGGCACCTTCCTGAACGCCCTTCTCGACGTAGCCGAGCACCTTGTCGCGGTGCTCCGCGGTGACCAGTGCGCCCATGTCCAGGCCCTTGTCGGTGCCCGGGCCGATCTTCAGTGCATCGATCTTGGGGCGCATGACCTCGATCAGACGGTCGGCCGTGTCGTCACCGACACAGACCGCCACCGAGATCGCCATGCAGCGCTCGCCGGCGCTGCCGTAGGCGGCGCCCATCAGGGTATTGGCGGCATTCTCGATGTCGGCGTCGGCCAGCACCACGGCGTGGTTCTTGGCCCCACCGAGGGCCTGGACACGCTTGCCGGCGGCGGCGCCGCGGGCATAGAGGCTCTCGGCGATGGGGGTGGAGCCGACGAACGAGATCGCCTTGACCTCGGGCGCATCGAGCAGCGCCTCGACGGTGATGCGTCCGCCCTGGACCACGCTCATGATGCCCTTGGGCAGGCCCGCTTCCTCGAGCAGTTCGGCGACCGCCAAGGCGGCGGTGGGGTCCTTTTCCGACGGCTTGAGAATGAAGGCGTTGCCGCAGGCGATCGCCATCGGGTACATCCACAGCGGCACCATGGCCGGGAAGTTGAACGGCGTGATGCCAGCCACCACGCCCAGCGGCTGGAAGTTGGACCAGGCGTCGATGGCGGGGCCGGCGTTGTGAGAGTACTCGCCCTTGAGCAGCTCCGGCACGCCGCAGGCGTACTCGACGTTCTCGATGCCGCGCCTAAGCTCGCCCATGGCGTCTTCGACGGTCTTGCCGTGCTCTTCGCTGATCAGCTGGACCAGGCGCTCGGCGTCGCGCTCGAGCAGCGCCTTGAAGCGGTACATCACCTGGGCGCGCTTGGCCGGCGGCGTATCACGCCAGGCCGGGAAGGCGGCCTGGCCGGCCTCGATGGCGGCCTTGACGGTCGCGGCACTGCCGTCGGCCAGGGTACGAATGGTCTTGCCGGTGGCGGGGTTCGAGATCTCGAGACGACCGTCGCCGGCCAGGTGCTCGCCGTTGATCCAGTGGCTTACGTGCTGCATTAGGGAATCCTCCAGAAGAATCTTGGGGCCGCCGCGGCGGCCACATGACGAAGTGGTATGCCTGTGGCGAGTCTACGCGACTGAGCGCGTCATCGGCCGGGTGCTGCGCGCTTGTGGATAACCCTGTGGATGGCCGGTATAAGAACTGTCGACAGGCTGTCGAAAAACGGTGGAAAACGCCCCGAGGGGGCGTTTTCCGTGGCTCTCAGGTGAGCCCGTCCAGGGTCGTGGCGACGGCGTCGAACAGCCGTTCGAGCTCTTCCTCGGTGGTGCCGAAGGGCGGGCCGAACTGCAGGGTATCGCCGCCGAAGCGCACGTAGAAGCCGGCTTCCCACAGGGCCAGGTGGGCATCGCGTGGGCGGATCGACGGATCGCCATCGCGGGGGGCGAGCTGAATGGCACCGGCCAGGCCGAAGTTGCGAATGTCCACCACATGGGCATGGCTCTTGAGCGCGTGCAGCTTGGTCTCGAAGGCCGGGGAAATGCCCCGCACCTGGGCCGGGAAGTCCTCGCGCTCGAACATCTCGAGGGCGGCGAGTCCCGCCGCGCAGGCCACCGGGTGGCCGCTGTAGGTGTAGCCGTGGGGGAACTCGATCGCATGCTCGGGGCCGCCGCCGTGCATGAAGGTGTCGAAGACGTCGCCTGAGGCGATGACCGCGCCGAGGGGTACCGCGCCATTGGTGATCTGCTTGGCCACGGTCATGATGTCCGGCGTCACGCCGAAGGCCTCGGCGCCGGTACGGGCACCGCTGCGGCCGAAGGCGGTGATGACCTCATCGAAGATCAGCAGGATATCGTGGGCATCGCAGATCGCCCGCAGGCGATCGAGGTAGCCCTTGGGCGGCACGATGACCCCGGCGGAGCCGGACATCGGCTCGACGATGACCGCGGCGATGGTCGAGGCGTCGTGCACGGCGATCTGCTCGAGCAGGGCGTCGGCGAGCTCGGCCCCGGTCTCGGCCTGGCCGCGGGTGAAGGCCAGGCTCGGCTGCAGGGTGTGGGGCAGGTGGCTCGAATCGAGCAGTTGACCGTAGTGCTTGCGGTTGCCGCCGATGCCCCCGAGGCTGGTGCCGCCGATGTTGACCCCGTGGTAGCCCTTGGCGCGGCCGATCAGGCGAGTCTTCTCCGGGCGGCCCTTGAGCCGCCAGTAGGCCTTGGCCATCTTCAGCGCGGTATCGGCGGCTTCCGACCCCGAGTCGGTGAAAAAGACGTGATCGAGCCCCTTGGGCGTGATGCCGGCAACCTTCTCGGCCAGCTGGAAGGCCAGTGGGTGGGAGACCTGAAAGCTCGGCGCGTAGTCCAGGCTGCCGAGCTGACGCGAGACGGCGTCGCGGATTTCCTCGCGATTATGACCCGCGCCGCAGGTCCACAGCCCCGACAGCGAGTCGAACAGGCGGCGCCCCTTGTCGTCGATGAAGTAGCGACCGTCGGCGCGCTCGATCATTCGCGGATTGGCGTGGAAATCGCGGTTGCCGGTAAACGGCATCCAGAAGTGGTGGTTGAGCGCGCCGCTGGCCTGGCCCTGGGGGCGGGCATCGGTACTTGCGGCGGAGTGGGGCGCGTCGAAGGCCAGCATGGCGAGTCTCCCTCTGGTGGGTTGAGTGGGCAGTCGCTGCCTGGACTGAGCATGGTCTCGCTTTAGGGTTGGTAAAATTAAACTTTGTTGTCGTTCACGTGAGGAAAACCGAACGTGATTAGGCGGTGTGGGAGGTCCGCTGCGGGAGCGCCGCTGTGTGGGGGCCGCTGTGAGAGATCCGCTGCGGGAGGGCCGCTGGCCGACGTTGCCGGGGAATCCTTGACCAATTCGTTCCTGGAGGCTAATTGTTATATTTATTCGAATAAATAGCCGAGGCGATCCGTGTCGACACCCTTCCCCCAGCGACGGCAGAAGCTTGCAGATCTGATCTGCGAGGACATCAAGCAGAAGATCGTGATGGAAAACCTGTCACCGGGAGATCGCCTGCCGAACGAGAAGGCACTGATGGAGCGCTACGAATGCGCCAAGGGAACGATTCGCGAGGCGTTGCGTGTTCTCGAGGTAGAAGGGCTGGTGATCTTGAAAACAGGCCCGGGAGGCGGCGCGATCATCCGGGAGGTGACGATCGATCCGGCCTGTCGTGCGCTGCGCAACTTTCTGCACTTTCAGCACGTGGATGGCAGCCAGGTCTATCAGCTACGACGCCTGGTCGAGGTCGAAGTCGCGGTGACGGCCATGGACTACTTGGACGAAGGCGGGCGTGCCAGGCTCAAGGACAACATCGCCCAGTGCCAACGGCCTCATGACGACGAGTTGAGCCAGCGTCAGCACCGCATGCTCGAGCTGGAATTCCACAACCTCTTGGCCGAGTACTGCCCGAATCCGCTGCTGCGCTTCATGAGCACCTTCCTCAACGACCTGCTTCGCGATCTGGTCGTGATCAAGAAGGCCTACAAGCCGGAACGTCACGCCTTCGATGAAGCCAATATCCGCTACCACATCGCCTTGATGGATGCCTTCGAGGCCGGCGATCGGGAGGCGGTGCGGCACCTGATGTTCGAGCACATGTGTGATGCCGAGCACCATATGTCGGCGCTGGAAGGGGAAATGACCGACCAGTTTCTGGTATCGCCGGACTCGCTCAAGGAGGCCGGTATCTGAGACGGGACCCAAGGCCAGCGAGAGGAGTTCCGTCGACGTCAGCAAGGCCCATAACAACAACATCGTGTCATCACGCCAGCGCAAACCCACCCGACGCCAATGAAGGGTGCACCACTCGTGAAAGAGGAATAACAATGACTGCGCGTAGCAAGACTCCCCTTATGCTCTCTGCTCTGACCCTCGGCCTGCTGGCCCAACCGGCGCTGGCCCAGGACCAGGAGCCACTGACCTTCTATGGCGTGAAATCGCTGTCCGGTGCCTTCGCCAGCTACGGCAAGTACGCCGAAATGGGCTCCGAGCTTGCCGTCGAGGAAATGCGGGAAAGCCTCGGCCGCGATATCGACTACGTCAGCCTCGACACCGAGGGCAATGCCGGTCGCGCCATTCGCAAGGTGCAAGAGGCGATCAACCAGGACGGTGCGCGGCTGTTCAACGGTGCCACCCTGTCCTCGACCGCGTTGGCGGTGGGCAAGGAGGTGGCCGGTGCCGAAGGGGTGTTCATGACTCCGGCGGGGGCCGATGAGCTGACCGGCAGCGAGTGCAACGCCTCCACCTTCCGCTGGTCGGTGCCGACCTACGGGGCCATCCGCGAGACCCTGGTGCCGCTGATCGAAGCGCTGCCCGACGCCAAGCGCTGGTACACGATTACGCCGGAGTACGTCTTCGGTGAAGCCCTTCTCGACAATGCCAAGGCGGTGTTCGACGAGGCCGGCGTCGAGCACGTGGGCAACAGCTATCACTCCCTGCAGGAGCAGGAGTTCTCTGGCTATCTGACCAACGCGATGTCCGCCTCACCAGACGTGCTGGTGTTGCTGAACTTCGGTTCTCAGTCGTCCAACGCCCTGCGCCAGGCGCGCAACTTCGGCCTCAACGAACAGATGGATATCGTCATGGTGTGGTCGGCCGGCCTCGACCAGTTCCAGGAGCTGGGACCGGCCAACGTCGATGGCATCTATTTTGGCGCCCAGTACTGGCACGAGGTCGATACGCCGTTCAACCAGCACCTGGTCGAGCAGGTGCGCAATGCCTATGACATCACCCCGACCTATCCGCTGGCGGCGGACTACACGATGACCCGGATCATGCTCGAGGTCGCCGATGCGTCTGGCGTCAGCGAGGGCCCTGCGCTGATCGACGCCCTCGAGGGCTACACCTATCAGGGGCCCACCGGGGAAGAGACCATTCGTGCCTCCGACCATCAGGTGATCAAGGACTACTACCTGTTGCTGGGCAAGGGCGAGTCCGCCATGGACAACGCCGACGACTACGCCGACGTGATCAGCGCCGGACAGTCCTTCGTCGCCCCCGACGACTCGCCCTGCCAGCTGTAAGGCGGCTACCGCGTCACTAGGCCGGGGGTGCCAACCCCCGGCGTAACAGGAGTCGGGACCATGCTAAACGTCTATCTGTTCCAGGTCCTCAATGGCCTGGGACTCGGGATGATCTATTTCCTGATATCGGTGGGTCTGACGCTGATCTTCGGGTTGTTGAACTTCGTCAACTTCGCCCACGGGGCCTTCTTTCTCGTGGGCTCGTACCTCTGCTACACCCTGGTCACGCTGACCGGCAATTTCTGGCTGGCGCTGATCGCCGGCCCTCTGCTGGTGGCTCTGCTGGCCTGGGCGCTGGAGCGCAGCCTGATCCGGCGCATCTACCATCTGCCCCATACCTTTCAGATTCTGGTCACCCTGGGGATCGCGCTGATCATCCAGGAGCTGTCGATCATGATCTGGGGGCCGGTGGGCAAGAGCATTCCCACGCCGGAGCTGCTGCAGGGCGTGGTACGTGTCGGCAACTTCGCCTACCCCTACTATCGGCTGTTTCTGATCGGTTTCAGTGCCCTGGTCGCGGTGGTGCTGTGGCTGCTGCTCGAGCGCACCCGCTTCGGTGCTCTGGTGCGAGCGGGCAGCGAGTCCACCGAAATGGTGTCGCTGCTTGGCTCCAACATCTTTCGCCTGTTTTCCATCACTTTCGCCCTGGGGGTCGGGCTCGCCGGCCTGGCCGGCGTGCTGTCGGCCCCCTTGCGCGGTGCCCATCCGTTCATCGGCCCGGAGGTGCTCGGGCTGGCCTTCGTGGTGGTGGTGATCGGTGGCATGGGGTCCTTCGGTGGCGCCTTGGTGGCGGGGCTGATCGTAGGGGTAGTGCAGAGCTTGATGGCCACGCTGTGGCCGCAAGGCGCGAGTCTGATGATCTATGCCGCGATGGCGGTGGTCATTCTGCTGCGTCCTCATGGACTCTTCGGGAGAGCGTGATATGACGACCAAGACCCTAGCTGCATCGCGTTCTACTCCCCGGGGCGGGCGTCTGAAAGGGCGCCTCGGTGCCGGGACGACCCTGGCCATGCTGGCGGTGATGGTGGTACTGCCGTCGGCGACTCTGGCGACCGAGATCCTCATCTTTGCCATGGCGGCCCTGGCCTGCAATCTGCTGCTCGGCTATACGGGGCTCTTGTCCTTCGGCCAGGCGATCTTCTTCGGCGCCGGCGCCTACTGCAGCGCCTTGGCCATGATCCATCTCGATGCCGGCCTGATCACGGCCCTGGTCATCGCCGTGGTAGTGGGGGCGGGGCTGGCCTTCGCCGTCGGCATGTTGTGCATCCGTCGCAAGGGTATCTACTTCGTGATGCTGACGCTGGCCTTGACCCAGATGGCGTATTTTCTCGCCTATACCCTGAGCGACTGGACCGGGGGCGACAACGGCTTGCTCGATGTGCCACGCCCGCCGCTGGCCGTGGGTGACACCACCTTGCTGAGCTTCGCCTCACCGTTGGCCTTCTACGCGTTGGTCGCGACGCTGTTCGCCGTCATCTACGTGGTGGCGCGGCGGATTACCGATTCGCCCTTCGGCAGCACCCTGCTCGCCATTCGCGAAAACGAGCAGCGCGCCTCGGCGCTCGGCTACGACACTCGGCTGTTCAAGATCGTGGTGTTCGTGCTGTCCGGCGGCATCACGGCGTTGGCAGGGGCCCTGTACGGCATGCTCCTGAACTTCGTGCCACTGTCGAATATCGAGCTGCTGATGTCCGAACAGATCCTGATCATGACCATCATCGGCGGCACCGGATCGTTGTTCGGTTCGTTGCTGGGCGCCGGCACCATCGTTCTGCTCGGGGACCTGCTGTCGTCGATCTGGCCGCGCTGGATGCTGTTGCTGGGCGTTGCGCTTATCGCGGTGGTGATCTTCATGCGTGGCGGCCTGTGGGGCGGGTTGAACAGCCTGTTGTCACGCCGGCGTGACGGCGACGCCACGAAAGCCCCCCAGCACCCTTCGCAGGAGCGCGGCGATGAGCACTGACATCTTGCTTCAGACCCAGGGCTTAGCGCTGGCCTATGGCGCCTTTCGTGCGGTCGATGGGGTCGACCTGAGCATTCGCCGGGGCGCCATTCACACCGTCATCGGTCCTAACGGGGCCGGCAAGACCAGTCTCTTCCACTGTCTGACCGGGGAGCGCCGGCCGAGCGCCGGTCGCATCCTGCTGGCGGACAGGGACATCACCCAGCAGCCGGCCCATGGTCGGGTCAAGCTCGGCATGGCCCGCTCCTTCCAGGTCACGAGCCTGTTTCAGGAGCTCAGCGTGCGCGAAAACCTGCGTCTGGCGGCCCAGGGCTGCGATGGCTGGCGGGCGCTCAACTTCTGGCAGCGCCTGAACAAGCGTCGTGAGCATCTGGATCGCGCCGACGAGATCCTCGAGCGCTTGGGCCTTTCCTCCCGGGCGGAGGTGGACGCGGGCGAACTGTCCCACGGTCAGCAGCGCATCCTCGAGGTCGGCATGGCCATCTGCCCGCGGCCCAGGCTCTTGCTGCTCGATGAACCGACCTCGGGCATGGGCATCGACGATATCCCCAGCATGACCTCGTTGATTGGTGAGCTGGGCAAGGATCACAGCATCCTGCTCATCGAACACAACATGAGCATCGTGATGTCGATCAGCGACACCATCACGGTGATGAACCGCGGCCAGATTCTGGTGGAGGGGGAGCCCGACGTGGTGCGCAACGACGCCCGAGTAAGGGACGCATATCTGGGGGAGGCCGCCTGATGCTCGACGTGAACAATATCCACAGCTACTACGGCAAGAGTCACGTGCTTGAAGGCGTGTCGCTCCGCGTCGGGGAAGGCGAGCTCGTCACGCTGCTGGGCCGCAACGGCGCCGGCAAGACCACCACGCTCAAGAGCATCATGGGGCTGGTCGACACCCGGGCCGGCAGCATCAGCCTGAATGGCGCACCACTGCTCGGGCAGGAGAGCTTTCGTATCGCCCGCCAGGGCGTGGCGCTGGTGCCGGAGCATCGCGGCATCTTCAGCATCCTGAGCGTCGAGGAGAACCTGCGCATTGCGGTCCGCGCGGGTAGCCGGTGGCAGATGGAGGATGTCTATCGCTGGTTTCCGCGGCTCAAGGAGCGGCGGCGCAATCGCGGCAACGCCCTGTCCGGCGGCGAGCAGCAGATGCTGGCCATCGCTCGGGCGCTGCTGAATGACCCTCGGGTGCTACTGCTAGATGAGCCCACCGAGGGGCTGGCGCCGGTCATCGTCGATGAGATCGTCAAGATCCTCGCGGCGATCCGTGGCGAGGGGCTGGCGGTGTTGCTGGTCGAGCAGAACCTGCGCGTCTGCGAGGCGGTGGCCGATCGCCACTACATCCTCGAGCAGGGTCAGATCGTCTATACCGGCAGCGCCGACGCCTTCCGTGAGGATCCGACCATCCGCGATCGCTATCTGGCGCTGAGCGCCTGAGGCAGCGCCGACATCGCTAGCGTCACCGACAAGGATATTTCGCCATGAACCACCCGATTGTACCCCCGGCCTCCACCGCGACGCCCCCGACCACCGACAGGGAGCGCCTGTGGCAGGCGCTGATGGAACTCGCCCGGTTGGGCGCGACCCCCAAGGGTGGCGTCAATCGCCAGGCCATGACCGATCTCGACCGCCAGGCGCGGGATCTCTTTATCGCATGGTGCCGCGCCGAAGGCTGCCAGATTCGTATCGACGCCATCGGCAACATCTTCGCCCGCCGCCCGGGCAGCGACGCGAGCCTGCCTGTGGTGATGACCGGCAGCCATATTGATACCCAGCCGACCGGGGGCAAGTACGATGGCTGCTTCGGCGTGCTGGCTGGGCTCGAGGTGATCCGTACCTTGAATCAGCACGCTATCGTCACCCGGGCCCCCATCGAGGTGGTGGCCTGGACCAACGAGGAGGGCTGTCGCTTCCCACCGTGCATGATGGGGTCCGGCGTCTATGCCGGGCAGCTAGGCCTTGACGACATGCTGGCACGCTGCGACGACACCGGTGTGAGCGTCGGGGAGGCGCTGGATGCCATCGGCTATCGCGGCTCCGACAGCGTCGTTCCGGGTGACGTGAAGGCCTACTTCGAGGCGCACATCGAACAGGGGCCGCTGCTGGAGGACACCGATACCACTCTCGGCGTGGTGATCGGTGCCCTCGGCCAGAAGTGGTTCGACCTGACCCTGACTGGCGTCGAGGCCCACGCCGGGCCGACGCCCATGCACTTGCGCAAGGATGCCCTGGTCGGTGCCGGCGAAATCGCCGTGGCCGTGAACCGGATGGCCACCGATGCGGCTCCCCATGGCCGTGGCACCGTCGGCGTGATGACCCTGCACCCGGGCTCGCGCAACGTGATTCCCGGCCAGGTACAGATGACCATCGATCTGCGCCACCTCGAGCCCGAGGCGTTGGACGCCATGGTGGAAGGGCTACGTCGGGCGATCGATGAGACCTGTGCGCGGCATGGGCTCGGCGCAGCGCTCGAAGCGACGGCAGACTTTCCGCCGGAAGCCTTCGACGAGGCTTGTGTTCAAGCGGTGAGAGCGGGGGCTGAAGCATTGGGGCTTTCGCATATGGATATCGTCAGCGGCGCTGGTCACGACGCCATCTTTGTCAATCGTGTGGCGCCGGCGGCGATGATCTTTGTGCCCTGTGAGGGCGGAATCAGTCATAACGAAATCGAGTACGCGACGCCCGATGACCTGCACGCGGGGTGCAATGTGCTGCTGCGCGCGATACTCCAGTCCGCCGAGGTCGAGCGTAGCGGCGATCACCGCAAGGAGCCGGCATGAAGACGGTCGACAACACGGCGCCGAGTTCCTGCGCGGTGGCCGAACTCGCCGAGCTGGGGGCGTGCCAGGCACTCGAGGCGTATCGCCAGCGCCGTCTTTCGCCGAGCCAGGTGATCGAGGATTGCCTGGAGCGCATCGCGCGTGATAATCCGCGGGTCAATGCGTTTTCCCATGTTGGCGCAGATGAGGTCTTGGAGGCCGCCGAGGCATCCACCCGGCGCTGGCGAGCGGGGGCCCCCAAGGGCCCGCTGGATGGCGTGCCGGTCACCATCAAGGACCTGACCCTGACACGAGGCATGCCGACCCGCCTGGGGTCGCGCACCACCGACCCCAATGCGAGCGCCGAGGTGGATGCGCCGATCAGTCAGTGGCTTCGCGATGCCGGGGCCATCGTTGTCGGCAAGACCCTGTCGCCCGAGTTTGGGTGGAAGGGCGTGACCGACAACCCACTGCACGGTATCGCCCGCAATCCCTGGGACACCGAGCTGACCCCCGGCGGTTCGTCGGGCGGTGCCGGCGCGGCGGCGGCATTGAACCTCGGCATGCTGCACCAGGGCAGCGATGCCGGGGGGTCGATCCGCATTCCCTGCAGTTTCACCGGAACCTTCGGCATCAAGCCGACCTTCGGTTGGGTCCCGCAGTGGCCGGCGAGTGCCATGAGCACGTTGTCTCATCTGGGCCCGATGACCCGTAGCGTCGAAGACAGTGCGCTGATGATGAGCGTACTGGCCCAACCTGATGGCCGCGACGGCTACCTGGGGGCGCCCTGTCGGCTCGATTGGCGCGCGCCGGCGCCGGCGAATCTCGAAGGCTGGCGAATCGCCGTGAGTCTGGACCTGGGCTACGTGGAGGTTGCCCCCGACATCCGCGCCCGCGTGGTGGAGGCCGCAGCACAGCTGGAGGCCCTTGGCGCCCGTATCGACTGGGTGGACCCCGGGTTCAGCGATCCGCTGGAGACGTTCAACACGCTGTGGTTTGCCGGGGCGTCCCAGGTGGTGGAGGGACTCGATGAAGAACAGCAGGCCGCGCTGGATCCCGGCTTTCTGGATATCGCCAGGCGTGGGGCGGAGGTCTCGCTCAGTGCGTACCTGGCGGCCAGGCGTCATCGTGCCGAGCTGACCGCGTCCATGGCCGAGTTTCATCGGCGCTACGACCTGTTGATCACCCCGACGCTGCCGATCGGTCCCTTCGCCGTCGGCCACAACGTGCCGCCTGGCGGGCCTTATCGTGAGTGGATGGAATGGACACCGTTCAGCTACCCCTTCAACCTCACTCAACAGCCGGCGGCTTCGCTGCCGTGCGGCTTGGATGACAGAGGGTTACCGGTGGGCCTGCACCTGGTAGGGCCAAAATTTCGCGACGACAAGGTGATGCAGGCGGCCCAGCTGCTGCAAGCGCGGCTGCCGCGACTGACGCCGCCGGCGATGACCTAGCCGTTGGCCGCCTTTCGCTGTATTGCCAGCAGGGCATCGCCTTGCTGATCTCACTGTCTATGGTTCGGTGCATGGTGGCCACAACGCCGTGTCGCGAATCGGCGCATGCGGTGGGCGATGGCGGGTGACGTCGGCGCATCCATAGCGGTCGACGGCGCGTATACCCTGGGCAATACGAGGTTGTCGATGCCGCCAAACGGGGAGCCGTCATGCGCTTGGTCCTGGGACTGCTGGTCGTGTTGTTTACGCTGGGTGGCTGCGCTAGCCACCTCGATGCGCCTTCCCGACAGGCGTCGCCCGGTTGGCCGGATGACGCCGATTTCGTCCTGCGGGAAGACCTGCGCTACTCACCGGATGACTGGCCCGAGTCGCTACGGGCCGATGTCTATCTGCCCGATACGCCGGGGCTTCGGCCTGCGGCGCTGGTGGTTCACGGCGGTGGTTGGGAGGGGCGCAGTCGGACCGACATGGCCGCGGTCGCCGAGCGCCTGGCGAGTCATGGCTTCGTCGCCATCAATGTCGACTACCGCTTCGCACCGGAGTACCGCTTCCCGGCTCGCATTCAGGACCTGCAGCAGGCGATGCACTGGATCCATCGCCATGCCGAGCCGTGGCGCATCGATACCTCGCGCATCGCCGGGGTGGGGTACTCCTCGGGCGCCCACTCGGTCAGCCTGCTGGCGCTGATCGCCGGGCAAGGCGAGGAATTGGATCGCCCCTATGGTGGCGACGATACGCGTCTGGCGGCGGTCGTTGCCGGCGGCACGCCCACCGACCTGATGAAGTTCGACGATGGCCGGTTGGTGAAGCAACTGCTGGGCGGCACCCGGGCCCAGGTGCCCGATCGGTACCGGCTGGCGTCGCCGGTGAATCACGTCCATCCCGGGGCCCCGCCGTTCTTCCTGTTTCATGGTGGCTGGGACTCGCTGGTGCCGCTGGATCACGCCGAAGACTTCTATGCCGAGCTCAAGGCGCAAGGCGTCGACAGCGAGCTCTATGTGCAGCGCTTGCGTGGCCATATTACGGCGTTTCTGACCCGCGCAGGGGCCATGGACGCCGCTACCGACTTCCTCGAGCGCCAATTGGCGCCTCGCATTACGGCGCCTTGACCCGCCTCGTATTACGGCGCCTTGACCCGCCTCATATCACGGCGCCTTGACTCGCCTCGTCGGCCTTTCGGCGCCGTCGGTGGCGTTGCGGTGGTGCCTCAAGCTTCTTGCTCCAGGCGCAGCCGCGGGGCGAGCGCCTCGCGGTCGATGCGTAGCTCGATGATCGCCGGTGTGCCGGCCCGACGAGCCTGCGCGAGGGCCTCGGGAAACTCGTCATCCCGGGTGACGACGGCACCGAAGGCGCCATAGGCGCGGGCCAGGGCGGCGAAGTCAGGGTTGACCATGTCGGTGGCCGAGGGACGCTGCGGATACTTGCGCTGCTGGTGCATGCGGATGGTGCCGTACATGCCGTTGTTGGAGATCAGCACGATCAGGTTGGCGCCGTACTGGCAGGCGGTGCCGAACTCCTGGGACACCATCTGGAAGCAGCCGTCGCCGGCCAGGCAAATCACCTCACGCTGGGGGTAGCGCAGCTTGGCGGCCACGGCCGCGGGCAGGCCATAGCCCATGGAGCCGGAGGTCGGGGCGAGCTGGGTGCGCCAGCCCCGGTAGCGGTAGTAGCGGTGCAGCCAGGCCGAGTAGTTTCCGGCACCGTTGGTCAGGATGGCGTCATCGGGCAGCGCCTGGTTGAGATGGTTGACGACATTTTCCATGCGCAGCGCCCCTGGCGTGGCTTCGAGCTGCTGCCAGGTATCGAAGTCTGCACGCGCCTTGGCGACCCAGTCGCGGCGTGCCACGCGAGGAGCCTCGGCGCGACTCGCCAGCTGCTTGACCAGGACACCGGCCCGGGCCACCACTGCAAGCTCAGGGCGATAGACCCGGCCGATTTCGCTGGGGTCGGCATGCACGTGGATCAGGCATTGCTCCGGCACTGGTGGGGTGAGCAGGGTATAGCCGCTGGTCGTCATCTCGCCAAGGCGCGCGCCGAGGGCGAGGATGACATCGGCGTCGCGAACCCGTTGCGCCAGTGCCGGGTTGATGCCAATGCCGATGTCGCCGACGTAGTTGGGATGGCGATTGTCGAGGTAGTCCTGACAGCGAAACGAGGCCCCGACCGGCACCTCGCAGATCTCGGCGAAGCGCGCCAGCGCCTGGCAGGCTTCGGCCGACCAACCGCCGCCGCCGACGATGACCAGAGGGCGCTCGGCCTGGGACAGGCGCGTGATGATGGCGCCGACGTCGCCGCTTGATGCCTCGCCGCTGGGCACGACCGCCTGGGCCACCGGCCGGGCAGAGCAGGGCGAGGACAGCATGTCTTCCGGCAGGGCCAGCACCACCGGCCCCGGACGCCCGCTCTGCGCCACGTGGAAGGCGTGGCTGACGTATTCGGGAATGCGTTCGACGCGATCGATGGTCGCCACCCACTTTGCCAGGGGCGCGAACATGGCGCCGTAGTCCACTTCCTGAAAGGCTTCGCGGTCGCGCTGGTCGCGGGCGACCTGGCCAACGAACAGGATCATCGGCGTGGAGTCCTGGAAGGCGACGTGGACGCCGCTCGAGGCATTGGTGGCGCCGGGACCACGGGTGACGAAGGCGATGCCGGGGCGGCCGGTGAGCTTGGCGTCGGCTTCGGCCATCATCGCGGCGCCGCCTTCGTGACGGGCGACAATGGTCTCGATGTCCGAGTCGTACAGGCCATCTAGGGCAGCGAGAAAGCTCTCGCCGGGAATGCAGAAGGCGCGATCGACGCCTTGGGCCTTCAGCGAAGCGACCAGAACCTGGCCGCCGTGTTGGTGGGTCTCGTCTGTCATGGAGTGCTCTTCCTGGAACATGAATTCGATGGCCGTGGGCGCGATCGGCAGAGACGACTTGCAGCGGTGAGAAGCGTATCGAGCGAATGGGCTTGTTGGGCTGGTGTTGCACGTTGCCCGCCTCGGCACTCTCCTTACGATAGGCGATCCAGCCGGGGGCCTGTTCCATCGTTGTGCGGTACCGCTCGCGGCCGGCGGCAGTCTTGTCGCCCGGTAGGTGAATAACCGAGGGGCGTGTGCCTGGTGCGGCGACGCCATGGCCGATCGGCTCACCGACAGGCTTCTGGTGGGTCGGCCGGCGCTCGCAGAGCGCGAGGACGGCATTTCCGCGGTCGAGCGCCATGGTGCCGGTGCGTAGATCAACCCGCATTAGGGGCTCCTGAATGGCGGTCGCCGCGGCCCGGTCGCAAAGGAGCCGGCATGGCGAGCCGGGCGTCGGGGCCAATCTATTTGTAGTACGTAATACAAATTGAGCGTTATGCGACTTTGGTGGCGGGGGCGCTGCGCCGGCGGCCGGTGACCCCACTAAAGTTCAATATCACGTTCTTCACCCGAGGCCTACTCTTGATCCCACTAGCTATTTGTATGATGTATTACCTACTCGCGTCCTCCCGGCCAAGCTGCCTGCTAGCAGCGCCCGGCATGCGCCACCTGGTGCCCCCGCGGTCATCACGCGCCGACCATGCTGCCGCTGCCGTCGGTCGCAGGAAGGCGCACACCAGCAACCACTTATTTCGCCGATGAGAGGCCCCATGCCCGCTATCGCCTTTGTCGACCTTGTCGCCACGTTGGAGCAGGCCCTGCTGAAAGCGGGGCTGGCGGCCAAGGATGCCGAACAGTGCGCTCGCGTCCATGCCGAGAGCACGCGGGATGGCGTCGCCTCTCACGGCATCGGGCGTATCGCCAGGTTCGTCGACTACGTGACCCGGGGCTGGGTGGATATCCATGCGACGCTGGTGCCGGTGACGGCGCTGGGGGCGCTCGAGGTCTATGACGGCGGCTGTGGCATCGGGGTGAAGAATGCGGTGGCCGCCACCGACCGGGCCATGGCACTGGCGCGGGAGCATGGCATGGGGCTGGTGGCGGTGCGTAATACCACCCATTGGATGCGTGGGGGGGACCTACGGATGGCAAGCCGCCGAACGAGGCTTCGCCGCCATCCTGTGGACCAACACCGAATCCTGCATGCCGGCCTGGGGGGCGGCCCAGCAGAGCATCGGCAACAACCCTCTGGTCATGGCCGTGCCGTCGCTCCAGACGCCGCTGGTGCTGGACATGGCCATGTCCCAGTTCTCCTACGGACGGCTGACCACGGCGCAGCAGCGTGGCGAAGCGCTGCCGGTGGATGGTGGCTTCGACGAGCATGGCCAGCTGTCTCGTGACCCTGCCGCCATCGCCGCGACGCGGCGCTTGCTGCCCACCGGCTACTGGAAAGGCTCAGGCCTGTCGATCCTGCTCGATGCCCTCGCGGCCCTGTTGTCACAAGGACGGACCAGCACTCGTATCGACCGGGTCCAGCGTGGCAGCGGTACCGGCTGCAGCCAAGTGTTTATGGTCTTCGACCCCGATCACCTCGGCGGCCAAGACGCCTGTGAAGCGATGCTCGCCGAGCTGACCGACCACCTGGCCGCCGCTCGGCCAGACGAGCGAGGACAGGCCGTTCGCTGGCCAGGAAAATCGACCTTCGAGCACCGCCGACTGGACGCAAGCGGCGTTGTCGAGGTGGACGATGCCACCTGGAAAGAGGTCGTGGCCCTGGCCGAGCGCTAGGCACTCGGTCGGCGTCCATTGCGCCGGAAAGTGAACGACGATCACCACAACTACAGCGTAACCAAGGTTGTCCCTATCGCCTGTGCCACGGCTCGGGCGATGCCCTAAAACAACGCTAAGCGGGAGTATCACCATGTTGAAGACTCAAGCGAACATCTCGGCCAAGGCCGTCGCCAGCACTACCTTGAAGACCACCCTGGGCGCCGTCGGTGCGCTGGTCGTGGCGGTGAATACGGCAAGCGCGGCGGACTATCCGGCCCAGGATATCCGCATGATCGTACCCTGGGGTGCCGGTGGTGGCACCGACGGCATCGTGCGCAAGATTTCGAATCTGGCAGAGGACGCCCTGCCCGGCACGATCTACGTCGAGAACATCGAAGGCGGCATGAGTGCCAACGGTCTGGTGCAGCTGATGGGCGCCCGCCCGGATGGCTACAACCTGGTCGCCCTGACCTACGACAGCGTGGTGACCGTGCCTTGGCAAGGCATGCTGTCGGGTTACGATATCGACAAGCTGTCGCTGATCGCGCGAATCACCAGCGAGCCGGATTCCGTGGTGGTGCCCGACGATTCACCCTATCAGAGCTATGAAGACCTGATCGCGGCGGCCAAGGCCGAGCCTGGCAGCATCCGTGCCGGGATCCAGAACATGGGGTCGCGCACCCACCTGACGCTGCTCCAGCTCCAGGACCAGGCCGATGTCGAGTTCAAGGTCGTGTCCTATCCCGGCGGCGCTGCACCGCAGAAAGAGGCGCTGCTCAATGGCGAAGTCGACTTTGCCCTGACCAGCCTCGGCGACTTCGAGTCACTGATCTCCGCCGGCGATGCCAGGGGGCTGATCGAGTTCACCGATACCCAGAGCGCCTCCTTCCCCGACGTGCCGCCGGCAAGCGCAAAGGACCTCGATATCGAGATGGGCAGTTTCGTGGTCCTGGCGGGTCCCAAGGGGCTGCCCCAGGACGTGGTCGACAAGCTCGAGCAGGCCTATCAGCAAGCGTACGAGAGCGAGGAGTTCCAGGACTGGCTGGTTCAGGTGGGCGTGACGCCGAACTGGCTGGGCGCCGAGGAGGTGACCCAGTGGGCCGAACAGACCCAGGAAGGCCTGTTCGCGCGGATGGATGATCTGAAGGACGAGGGCGTGCTTCAGTGATCCGCACTCCGCCGCCGCTCGGCGGCGGGGTCTCTCCCTTTTTTCAGGAGGTAAAGCCATGAAAATACTGTCTTTACTCGGAGGGAAGTGGCTCGTCCCTGGCCTGCTGGCCGCGATCACGACCGTCTACCTGTGGCAGGCGCTGGCCATCGGCGCACCGATCAGTCGGGGTAGCGTGACCGCATCCTTCTTTCCTCTGCTGCTGTGCGTGGTGATGTATGCCGCGCTCGGTTGCGCCGTGCTGCGCGACCTGCGCGGCGGTGAGGCTGTCGAGCGCGACGCGGAAGAAGGCGAACCGGCCGCGGGCAACGCGGGTGTCTCGGCGTTTGGGCCCTTCGCCATTGTGGTACTCACCGCGGGGTACATTGCGGCTTTCTCGTCGCTCGGCTATTCGCTATCGACGCTGGTCTACGCCTATCTCGTGATGATGGTGTTCGGGCGGTCGAGCCGGGGTGCCAAGGCACACCTGGCCCGATTGGCCATTGCCGTCGCGATAACCGTGCTGGGATATGGGCTCTTCGAGCTGGTGTTCCAGGTTCGTCTGCCGACCCCCTGGATGTGACGCCATGGAATACTTCTCCGACCTGATGGGTGGCTTCGCCGCCTTGGCACAGCCGGAAATCTTCGCCTATATGATCGGTGGCTACTTGATCGGTACCTTCTTCGGCGCCGTGCCGGGGTTGACCTCGATGCTGGCCATCGCGCTGTTGCTGCCCATGACCTATAGCCTGGACGTGACCGCCGCCCTGGTAGCCTGTGCCAGCATCTTCATGGCCGGGATGTGCAGTGGCAGTATCACCGCCACCACCATCAACATACCCGGGGCGCCGGCGTCGATGATGACGGCCATCGAAGGCTATCCCATGCAGCAGCGTGGCGAGGGCGCCAAGGCCTTGGGCCATGCGGCGCTGGCGTCGATGATCGGTGGTGCGATCGGTGCCCTCCTGCTGATGGTGATGGCGCCGCTGGCCACCGACGCGGCGCTATTGATCCGAACGCCAGGCAAGTTCTCGTTGATCGCCTTCGCCCTGATCGTGATCGTCATCTCCCAGCGGGATTCCATCCCCAAGGGACTGGTGGCGACGACGCTCGGGATCATGGTTGCCACGGTAGGCATCGACGTGATGCAGCCCATCACGCGCTTCACCTTCGGCACCGGCGTGCTGATGCAGGGCATCGATATCATGCCCTTGGTCATCGGCGCCTTCGCCGTCAGCGAATTGCTGGTGCAGGCTCAGAACAAGGCCGACCGCACCGTGGATCGTGACGACATCAAGGCCGCGGCCATTCGCCGCCGGGACTTCATTCCGCCGCTTTCCGAGATTCGCGAGATCGGTGTCTATCGCTACATCAAGACGGCGATGATCGGCTACGCCGTGGGCGTGCTGCCCGGGGCCGGCGGTTCCATGGCGGCCTTCGTCGCCTACGCCGAATCGATGCGCAGCTCCAAGCATCCGGAACGCTACGGCAAGGGCTCGGTGGAAGGCATCGCCGCCGCAGAGGGCGCCAACAACGCCATGTGCAGCGGTGCCTTCGTGCCGATGCTGTCGTTCGGGATTCCCGGGGACCCGACCACCGCGATCGTCCTCGGCGTGCTGGTGATCAATGGCCTGCAGCCGGGTCCTCAGTTCCTCGATACCCAGATGGCGCTGGTGGCGCCGATGTTTGCGGCCTTGATGGTCAGCGCCTTGATACTGGTGCCGTTGACGCTATACCTGCTGGGGCCGTACTTCGTGCGGATCGTGTCGATCCGTCGCGACGTTCTCTATGCGAGTATCGCCGTGGTGGCCCTGGTGGGCTGTTACGTCGCCACCTACTCGATCTTCCAGATGGCCTTGGCGCTGCTGTTCGGGGTGCTGGCGTTTGCCATGCGGCGCAACGGCTATCCGATCGCCTGCTTGCTGCTGGGCTTCGTGCTCGGGCCTAGCCTTGAAGAGTATTGTCGGCGCTCGCTGTCGATCTCCGATGGCAGCCCGATGATCTTCTTCACCAGCTTCGACAGCCTGTTCTTTATCGCTCTCACGGCGGTGTTCTACTACTTCATGGTGATCCGCAAGCCCCAGGCGCAACAGCCCGCGTGACCGTCCTGGGCCGGGAACCTCGCGCCTGAGTTTCCCGTCATGAACTTCGCTGCAGCCAGGCGTGACAACGCCTGGCTGCGTATCGAGGAATCGCACCCAACGACAACACCTGGCTGCGTATCGAGGGGGCGCTCCCAATGACAACACCTGGCTGCGTATCGAGGGGGCGCTCCCAACGACAACACCTGACTGCGTATCGAGGAATCGCACCCAACGACAACACCTGGCTGCGTATCGAGGGGGCGCTCCCAATGACAACACCTGGCTGCGTATCGAGGGGGCGCTCCCAACGACAACACCTGACTGCGTATCGAGGGGGCGCTCCCAACGACAACACCTGGCTGCACGTTGGGGAATAGCGTCCAACGACAAGGCCCTGCGTCGCTGACGACGCAGGGCCTTGTCATTTTTAGGTGATAGCAGGGTTTGGCATCAGGCCCTTACCGCTCCTCGCTATTGAGGCACGGGGCGAGCGCAGGTGAGCCGACGGGGAGTCAGGCGGCGTCCAGCGGACGCGACGGCCCGAAGTGCTCGAAGCGGCGGTGACTCTCGGGAACCCCCAGCTCGCTCAGGCAGCGGTTGACCGCGCTCATGAACGGCTGAGGGCCGACGAAGTAGCACTGGGCGTCGCGGTCCGGCAGCAGACGGGCCAGCAGGTCGCGCTCCAGGCGCCCCTGAACGTCGCCTCCCTCGCCCCGCTCGTAGGCGCAGACCTTGGTCAGGCGGTCGGGGTACTCGGCGAGCAAGGCGCTGAGCTCGCCGACGAAGGCGTGGTGCTGGGCGTCGCGGGCGGCGTGAACGTAGCACACCCGGCGACCCTGCTTGAGCGCCTGGCGCGCCAGCGGCAGCATCGGTGTCTGGCCGACCCCGCCGCTGATCAGCATCACCGGCGCATCGCTTTGGTCGAGCACCAGTTCGCCGGCCGGGGGCAGCAGCTCCAGGGTATCGCCGAGGCGAGCGCGCTGGTGCAGATAGTTGCTGACCACGCCGCCGGCCTCCTGCTTGACCGAGATGCGGTAGCCGCGACCGTTGGGGCTACCCGACAGGCTGTAGTGGCGATGGACGACGTCGCCGTCGATGGTCAGGCGCAGGCCGATGTACTGGCCGGGCAGGGCGTCGGCGACCGGGGCGCCGTCCACCGGCTCGAGATAGAAGGAGCGAATGACCTCACACTCGCGTTCCATGGCGGCGATGCGAAACTCGCGCAGGCCCTCCCAGCCACCGGGGCGCTGGGCAAATTCCTGATAGCGCTCGGCCTCGGCGGCGATCAGCAGTGCCGCCAGATCGTTGTAGAGCGCGCCCCAGGCGTCGGCGATCTCGGCGGTGACCGCATCGCCCAGGACTTCGCCGATGGCGGCCATCAGGCACTCGCCGACGATCGGGTACTGGCTCGGCTGGATGCCGAGGGACACATGCTTGCTGATCACCGAGGCCATGGCAGTTTGCACATCGTGAGGCTTGCCGCGCAGGCCGACATAGGCGAGGACGCCACGGGCCAGGGCCTTGGGCTGGCCACCATCGGCCTGGTGGGCCTGATTGAACACGGCGCGCACCTCGGGGTAGCGCTCGAACATCAGCGGATAGAAGCGTGCGGTGATGGCATCGAGGTGCTCGGCGACGATCGGAGCGGTGGCGTCGATGATGGCGTCTTGTGCGCTAGTGGTCATGGTGACTCCTGTCAGGGGTGTCAACGTGGCGGCGTCTTGTCGACGCCTGCCGGGTACCTTCCTAAAAGGCAATTCCCATGCCCTTTTACGGGGGGTGCGCCATCCTGCCGCAGTCTCGGGGCAGGAGCGCCCAGGCGACGCGCCTGATCGTGGCGGGCGCTGCGCGGATGGCGGGAGGCAGCATGCCGAGAAAGACGCTGGTAGTGTCCAAATGACTGCGAGCTTGGTGTCATAATGACCCTTATGGTGTCATGATGACACTGGCGCGGATCGGTGAGCCGGCGCCGATACCGGCACCGCCGCGGGTCGGTGCCGCCGCCACTCACCGCACAGCAACCGGATGGAGCACGCCGATGGTGACTTTCCTCAACAGCCTGCGCGACGTCCTCGCCGGGCTCGATGGCGATGCCACGGGCCTCAACGAGGCCTGGACTCGCCTGTTGACCGCGCTGCTCAGGGGCACGCCGGCGGATGCCAGTACCCTGATGGTGGCCGACGGTGACGCCTTGCGTCCGGTGGCGGCCCTGGGTCTGCCGGACGGGATTCGCGGACGCCGCTTCGCGTTGGCCGAGCACCCCCGCCTGGCGGCTATCGCCGAGCACCCCGGTGTGTGTCGCTTCGCTGCCGATAGCGATCTGCCGGATCCCTTCGATGGCCTGCTCGACGACAGCATGAGTCACGTCCATGACTGCCTGGGTGTCGCGCTGCGCGACGACCAGCGGCTGGTCGGGCTGGTGACGCTGGATGCCGTGACGCCGGGCAGCTTCGGTGCCCTCGATGACACCGAACTGCTGGCCGCCGCCAACCTGCTGGGAACCTGCCTGCGCCTCGCGGAACGGCTGAGCCAGACCCGCTCGCAGCTCAGCGAAGTGTTGGTCGACTCGCGTCGACGCGCGCCCATCGAGCACTGGAACAGTGTCGCCATGCGCCGCTTGATGGCGTCGGTGGCGCTGGTGGCACCCACCGACATGAGCGTGCTCGTGCATGGAGAGACAGGCGTCGGCAAAGAGGCCGTCGCGAGGGCGCTGCACCGAGCGTCACCACGTGCCAGCGGCGCCCTGGTGGAGGTGAACTGCGCCGCCTTGCCGGAGTCGCTGATCGAGAGCGCCCTGTTCGGCCATCGGCGTGGGGCCTTCTCCGGGGCGGTGGCCGATCATCGCGGGCATTTCGCCATGGCCGACGGCGGTACCCTGGTGCTGGATGAGATCGGCGAGATGCCGCTGGCGCTGCAGCCCAAACTGCTGCGCGTCTTGCAGGACGGTGAGGTGCAGGCGCTGGGGAGTGAGCGGCCGACCCGGGTCGACGTGCGCATCGTCGCCGTGACCAATCGTGATCTCGCCGCAGAAGTCGCCGCCGGGCGCTTTCGTGAAGATCTTTACCATCGCCTGGGGGCTTTCCTGCTCAGAGTGCCGCCGTTGCGTGACCGTCCCGAGGATATCCCGCTGCTGGTGGGGCACTTTCTCGAGCAGACCCGTCGCCGGCTCGGGGTGGCCAACCTGCGCCTGGCGCGAGGAGCCGAAGTGGCCTTGTCACAGTGGCCGTGGCCCGGCAATGCTCGCGAGCTCGAGCACGTGATCTCACGGGGGGCGCTGCTGGCGCTGGGCGAGCATGGTGGAACCTCGCCACGCCGCTTGATCCTGAATTTGCGCCATGACCATCTGCAGTTGGCGCCGGTGGTGGCGCCTGATCCTCAGGTGTCGACCCTACCGGCCTGGCCAGGTGGCGATTCAGGCGCCGACGATGGAGGGCTGCGAGAGGCCACCGATGCTTTCCAGCGCGAGCACATCCAGCGCGCGCTGGACCGGGAAGGCAGTTGGGCCGGGGCGGCCCGGGCGCTGGGCCTGGACCCGGCCAACCTGCATCGGCTCGCCAAGCGTCTCGGCCTCAAGGCGCGGGAGCTGGACTAGCGCCGGCGTTGGCGAGCCAACGCCGGTTCGAGCACGGCGACGGGGCTGTCCTGGACACCAAACGGAAATGGCGCATTGCCGGTACCTTTGATATGGGTCATGGTGATTGGCGCTGCATAGCGCCACACTGTGGATAACCTAGCGCTGCACTCGGGTACTGCCATGGCCTTCGAAGACTCCTCCTCGCTTTCCCGCGCGGTGCCGCTGACGCGGCTCGCCTTTCGTCCGTTGTTTCTGCTGGCGTCGGCCTTCAGCGTCCTCGCCCTGCTGGTCTGGCTGGGCTTCTGGCATGGTGTCTTCGTCCTCGAGCCCCACGCGGGCATGCTGTGGTGGCATCAGCACGAGATGCTGTTCGGGGTAGTGGTCGCGGTGATCGCCGGTTTCCTGCTGACCGCGGTACAGACCTGGACCGGGCACCGAGGCCTGCACGGCTGGCCGCTGGTGGCATTGGTCGGCCTGTGGCTCGCGGCACGCCTGTTGCTGGCGTTTCCCGTGGCCCCCACCGGACTGGTGGCGGCGTTGGATGTCGCCTTCCTGGTCGCGGTCTGCGGCGTCATGGCGCGCATGATCATCGCCGCCAAGCGCTGGCGCAACCTGGTCTTCCTGCCGGTGCTGGCGGGGCTCGCCGGGGCCAATCTGGGGAGCCACCTGGGGGTGCTCAACGGGGACCCTGAGTTGGTCCGTCAGTCGTCGTATTTTGCCGTGTTGCTGGTTGTCACCGTGATGGCGGTGCTCGGTGGACGCGTGATCCCGATGTTCACCGCCAATCGTCTTGGCCTGACCCGCAAGCCGCCTTGCCGCGTGGCGGAGGGGCTGGCCATGGGCAGCTTGGCGCTGGCGGTGCTGGTCCAGCTCGGTGTGGTCCTGGGGGGCGCGCTGCCGTCCTGGTTGCTGGCGACGCTGCTGGGCGTCGCCGCGCTCTCGCACCCTCTGCGCCTGGCGCGGTGGCAGGGGCTCGCGGCCCGTCGTGAACCGCTGCTGTGGAGCCTGCACCTGAGCTACGCCTTCATTCCCGTGGGCCTGGCGCTGTGGGCGCTCTCGCTGGTCGGGGTGGGACGAACCGAGCTGGGGATCCATGCCCTCACGGTGGGGGCCATGGGGACCATGATGCTGTCGATGATGGCGCGGGTGTCGCTTGGCCACAGCGGCCGTCCGATGCGCTGCCTGCCCGGTATCGGGATAGCGCTGGCGCTGCTGGTAGCGGCCGGCGTGATGCGCTCCGTGATCCTGGCGCTGTGGCCGTCCATCACCCACTGGACCTACACCCTGAGCATACTCGCCTGGTGTGCGGGCTACACCCTGTTCGTGGTGCGCTACGCCGGCCTGCTGGCCTCCGCCCGACCCGACGGTCAAGCAGGCTAGGCCATGTGGGACTATGCCTTGGTCAAATCGCTGCATGTCGGTCTGGCGCTGGCCAGTGTTGGCTTGTTCGCCCTGCGCGCCGGGGTGTCGGTGGTCGCGGCCAGCCCTTTGCAGTGGCGCTGGCTGACATGGCTGCCGCACCTGATCGATACCCTGCTGCTGGCACTCGGCGTGACGCTGGTAGCGATCACCGCCCAGTGGCCGCACCAGACGCCGTGGCTGGCGGCCAAGCTGCTGGCCTTGCTGGTCTATATCGGCCTTGGCAGCATCGCCATACGCCGCGGCAAGACGCCGGCCACCAGAGCCATGGCAGCACTGGCGGCGCTAGCCACCTTCGTCTACATGGCGGGGGCCGCCGTTCACCATAGCCCGCTGTCCTGGTGGGCATAGGAATGGCTTAGGCCAGGCGCGCGCGCCCACACACACAAGGACGATGCCGCCTGGTGGCAACGCAAACCGCGTCCCTTCCGTTCGTTTCTGCCGGTGGCTTACTGGCTGTCTTGCGGCCGCCTCGGTCGGTTTTCTTCTCCTCCGTGCGTCGCCATCAAATGCTTTCTTTAGGCAAGAAGTGACGCACATCATATTCCGAGTGTTTGGGTCAGGTATTCGCCGTTTGTCGCTCTTACAATAGACGCTGGCGCCCCATTCGTGGTGCCGATGGGCCGGATATCGAGGAGGGGAGGATCATGGCCGAGGGGCTGACAAAATCCGCAGCACGCAACATCTTCTATGGTGGGTCGCTGTTCTTTTTCCTGATTTTTGTGGCGCTTACCGCCCATAGTCATTGGTACATGGCGACGACATCGACCGTCGACAAGCCGCTGACTGACTCGGTGCGCGCGGGCAAGGAAGTGTGGGAAAAGAACATGTGCATCAATTGCCACACCATCATGGGTGAGGGGGCTTACTTTGCGCCCGAACTCTCCAATGTCTGGACGCGCTATCACGGACGCGAGAATCCCGAGGCCGCGCGGGCGGGCCTGGCGGCATGGATTCGCGCTCAGCCGCTGGCGGTGCCGGGACGGCGCAAGATGCCGCACTTCGACCTCAGCGATGAAGAGATGACGCATCTCATCGACTTCCTGAGCTGGGTGGACGCCATCGACGATCAAAACTGGCCGCCTCACGTCTCGGGTTGAACGCAATGATTCGATGCCACGGCGGTTGGGTCACGACGTTCACGTCGGACCGGCTTTGTGGGTAAAGGGTCGAGGAGAAATAGAGAAATGAAATACGAAACACAGAAGATCGCTCTGGCGTTTTTTGCGGTGGCGATGGGGCTGTTTGCGCTGCAAATAGTCTTTGGAATCATGGCGGCACTGGTCTATGTGATGCCAGATTTTCTATCGCAGTTCATGCCCTTCAATGTCATTCGCGTGAGCCATACGAACCTGCTGATCGTCTGGCTGTTGATTGGGTTTATGGGGTGCACCTACTACCTGATGCCGGAAGAGGCCGAGTGCGAGATTCACAGCCCCATGATCGCCTATCTGCAGCTGGGCATCTTCGTGATTGCCGGGGTGTCGGCGCTGGTCTGCTATCAGCTTGGGATCTATGAAGGGCGCGAATTCCTGGAGCAGCCGTTCTTCGTCAAGGTGTTGATCACCGTGTCGTTCTTGATGTTCCTTTTCAATACCAGCATGACGCTGATCAAGGGCCGCAAGACCACCATCAACCTGGTGCTGATGCTGGGTCTGTGGCTGGCCGCGGTGTTCTGGCTGTTCGCCTTCTACAACCCCGGCAACCTGGCGGTGGACAAGCTCTACTGGTGGTGGGTCGTGCACCTGTGGGTGGAAGGCGTGTGGGAGCTGATCATGGCCTCGCTGCTTGGCTACCTGCTGATCAAGATGTCCGGTGTCGATCGCGAGATCATCGAGAAGTGGCTGTACGTGATCGTCGGCCTGTCGCTGTTCTCGGGCCTGCTCGGAACCGGCCACCACTACTACTGGATCGGCGCGCCGAAGTACTGGCAGGCGATCGGCAGCATCTTCTCGACCCTCGAGGTGATTCCGTTCTTCGCCATGGTGGTATTCGCCTTCGTGATGTTCTGGAAGGGCTCGCGCAACCATCCCAACAAGGCGGCGATGCTGTGGACCCTGGGCTGCCCGACGGTGGCGTTTTTCGGGGCCGGGGTGTGGGGCTTCATGCACACCCTGTCGTTTATCAACTACTACTCCCACGGCACCCAGGTCACCGCGGCCCATGGCCACCTGGCCTTCTACGGCGCCTATGTGATGTGCATCCTCGGCGTGATCAGCTATGCCATGCCGCATCTGCGTCGCAGCCTGCCGTATAACCAGGTGCTCAACATGTGGGCGTTCTGGATCATGACCGCGTCGATGTGCTTCATGACCTTCACCCTGACCTTCGCCGGTGCGGTACAGACGCATCTGCAACGGGTCATGGGCATGAACTACATGGAAGTGCAGGACCAGCTGGGTCTGTTCTATGCCATGCGTCTGGGTACCGGCGTGGCCGTCGCCATCGCCGCGGGGCTGTTGCTGTACGCCTTCTTCGGACCGACGCGTAATACGCAAACCGCCGGTAGCGCCACGGCCAATGCGAGCGCCCACTAGGTCGCTAGCCATGTCGGGGCCGTCGATCGGCGGCCCCTTCCCGCTTCCTGCCGGACCCATCGCGGTCCGGCGCCTGAAGACCAAACCGCTGCACCGTCTGTTCCCACGCGAGCCAAGAGGCCTTTGCCATGACGACATCCACTGTCTCGACGCTGGCGCCCGCGGCGTCGATTCCTTTCTATGAGAGCGTCGGCCGCGAGTGCGAGCTGTTCGAACACGCCTATCGCCAGCGTCTACCGCTGCTGTTGAAGGGGCCGACGGGCTGCGGCAAGACGCGTTTCGTCGCCCATATGGCGGCGAAGCTGGGGTTGCCACTGCATACCGTGTCCTGCCACGACGACCTGACGGCCTCGGATCTGACTGGCCGCTATCTGCTCAAGGGCGGGGAGACCCAGTGGGTCGACGGTCCGCTGACCCGAGCGGTACGCGAAGGCGGCATCTGCTATCTCGACGAGGTGGTCGAGGCGCGCAAGGACGTCACCGTGGTGCTGCATCCGTTGACCGACGATCGCCGCATGCTGCCGCTGGAGCGCACCGGCGAGACCCTCGAGGCGCCCGATAATTTCATGCTGGTGGTGTCGTACAACCCCGGCTACCAACATATTCTCAAGACGCTCAAGCCGAGTACCCGACAGCGCTTCGTGGCGCTGTCCTTCGACTTTCCTCCGTTTGACGCCGAGTGCGATATCGTCGCCCGGGAAAGTGGCCTGCCGCGTGAGCGCTGCCAGGCGCTGGTGAGCCTGGCGGCGCGGCTGCGCGCCATGAAGGGTCAGGATCTGGAAGAGGGCGTTTCGACGCGCCTGCTGATCTACTGCGCTAGTCTGATCGCCGCCGGCATGCCGGTGATGGACGCCGCTCGCGCCACGCTGCTGGAGCCGTTGTCGGACGACCCGGACGTGCTTTGCGGCATCGAAGAAGTGGTGCTCGCCACCTTCGGTTGAGTCTTGTCGCGCCGGCAGCGACTGTCGCCCCGGCGCGTTCTGCCCCCCTGTTGCCGATGCCCGCGGGTGCCGGCTCATGCGCCTCAGGACCCATCATGCTGGAATTTCTCGAAGTCGAAGAGTTTGTCGGCCGCCGCTGGCATCGCTGGGCCTCCCGGGCGGTCAGCTATCCCGACCACGCCGATGCCGCCTGCGAGCTCGAGGCGCTCAAGGGCACCCTGGGCGTGATGTTTCGTGCCAGCGGCGGCGAGCCCGGAGTGACCCTCGGCGCGATAGGGGCCCGAGCGTCGCGCCACCGGCTGTCGCTGCGACAGCGCCTGGGCTTCGATGAGGAGCTCTTGGCGACCTCGCGGCTGGACGAAGAACAGCTGCTGCTCCCCGAACGCTTGGCGGTGCTGCCAAGCCATGACGCCAATCGCGATCTGCTGCTGTGGCTTGCCATGTCGCTGCCACGGACCCGTTGCCGGGCGACGCCGCAAGATCCGCTGCTGGCGGATCTGACCTTCCTGGCCGAGGCGCGTCGAGCGACGCTGGACACGCTGACGGCCTGGCCGGGCTTTGTGGCGCGTCATGCCGCCCTGTGCCGTGGGCTTCTGGCGGTGCGCCCGGTGCGCAAGCTGCCGCCGGTCGAGAGTCAGGTCGAGGCGTTGGTGCGCTGGCTGCTGGGCGATCCGGCGCCGCTGGGTGAGTCGGCGAAGGCCCTACGCCAAGTGATGGAGGCGCTGGCGTCGGGCGTTGGCGGCGCGCCTGCCTCAAGCGCCGCGCCGCGAGACTATCGGCCCTTTCTGCCGGTGCCGCTGTGGGGCCGAGTGACGACGCTCGGCACCGTGAGCGCCGAGCATGACGACGAGGATGACGCCGAGGATAACGACGAAGACGGCGCCGCTCAGGCCCAGGAAGTGGCCGGCGCCAAGCGCCAGGCCGAGAGGCGCTATCAGGATCAGGCCGAGCGTGACGATCCGCTGATGCTCAACGCCTCGGAGAAGATGCTGTCCTGGGCCGAAATGGTCAACGTCAACCGTCACGTCGACGACGAGGAGGAGGACGCCGCGCGCCAGGCCGCCGATCAGATCGAGGAGATCGTCCTCAGTCGCCACCACAAGCGCGCAGCATCCAGGCTCAAGCTGGAGCTGGATCTGGCACCGGGCTCGGTTGTCGGCGATGCGCTGGTCGGCGAGCACACCTATCCCGAGTGGGATTACCGCAAGGGCATTCTGCGCCGCGACCACTGCCGAGTGATCCATGAGGCCGCGGCCGATACAGAGCGGGGCGATGCGGCTGCCTGGCAGCCCGACGAGGCCTCGCGTCGACGCATACAGCGGGTCAGACGCCAGTTCGAGGCGCTGCGCCCCAGGCGCGAAATCCTGCGTGCCCAGCCCGACGGCGACGAGCTGGATCTCGATGCGCTGATCCGCACTCGCTGCGACCTGGCGGCCACCGGCGACAGCCGCGGGCGCTGTTTCCTCGATACGCGTGCGCGCTCGCGGGACATGGCGGTCTCGATCCTGGTCGATGTCTCGCTGTCCACGGATGCCTGGCTCGAACAGCGCCGGGTGCTGGATGTGTCCCGCGAGGCGCTGCAGGTGCTGGGGCACGGCCTGGCGGCCTGTGGCGACGACACCGCCATCCACAGCTTTACCTCCCAGCGTCGCCACAAGGTCTGGGTGCGCTCGCTGAAGACCTTCGATGAGCCGATGGGAGAGGCCGTCACGCGGCGCATCGGCGCCCTGGAGCCGGGGCACTATACCCGCATGGGGCCGGCGATTCGCCACCTGACCAAGTCCTTGGCCGAGCGTCCCAATCGTCATCGACTGTTGCTGGTGCTGACCGATGGCAAGCCCAATGACACCGATTACTACGAGGGGCGTTACGCCATCGAGGACACGCGCCATGCGGTGCGTGAGGCCGGGCGCCAGGGGATCAAGGTGTTTGCCGTGACCATCGATCGCGAGGCCAATCGCTATGTCGGACGGATCTTCGGCCGCGGTGGTTTCACCATCGTGCCGCGCCCGGAACATCTGGCGCTGGCGCTGCCGGCGATCTATCGCCAGCTCGTGGCCGACTGATGGGGGCGGTTTATCCGCCACAGCGCCAGCACTGGGCTATCGGAACGAGCTATCGGAACCGGAATGACCTACCGGAACGACCTATCGGAATGACCAGGAGAGCCTATGTTCGCCACACGAATGCCCGCCGCACTCGCCGTTAGCATCGCGCTGGCCGCGGCCTTCGCCGTCTTTACCCCGCTGGCCTGGCTGATCCATCACCGCGACTGGGGCATCGCGCTGATGCCCCTGGTGCCGCTGCTGGTGTGGGCCATGATGCGGCTATGGCGGCGCCTTGCCGGCTAGGTGGGAGCCGGCGCTCATGCGATTCAGACGCTCATGCGATCCAGGCAGGCAGCACGACGGCGGCGCCCATGGCGCCGATCATGACCATGACCAGGGCCGTAAACAGGCCGCGCCAGGAGGCCGGCGCGGCGCGCAGGTCGAGGTAGTCGGCGAGGATGCGGTGGGCCTTGATGCCCGAGGCGAGCAGGATCAGCACGACCGCCACGGGCGAGAGCCCCGCGGCAAGGTCGCTGGCGTCAGCGGAATGATTGGCTGAAGGATGAAGGCCGGATGCCCCCATGGACACCAGCGTCAGGGCCATGAGCATGGCCCAGGCGATCCATAGGCGGCGGGCGGGGGGCGGGGTCATCGGCTTGGCTCCTGGGGCTTGTGTCGGGTGATCAAGGCCCGATGGTTGCGGCTCTCTTGCGGCTCGCTCGATGCCGGTCGATCACAGTGCGTCGTTAGCGCAATAGATACAGTAGCGGATAGAGCAGCACCCAAATCAGATCGACCATGTGCCAGAAGGCACAGACGGTGACGACGGTATCGCGCTGCGGGCGCCAGGCGGCAATTCCGAGTAGGCAGAGTCCGAACACCACGTGGGCGGCGTGAAAGCCGGTCAGGCCGAAGTAGAAGGTGAAAAAGGTTGTCGACTCGGGGGTCAGGCCATGGGCGAACTTGCCGCCGTATTCGATGCCCTTGATGACGCAAAAGGTGGCGCCCAGCGCCATGGCGATCAGCAGCCAGCGGCGGGTCGCTGCACGGTGCGCGAGCTGGCATTCGCGCACCGCCATCGCTGCCGCCAGGCCACTGGTGACCAGCACCAGGGTGTTGACGCCGCCCCATAGCGCGCTCAATTCGCGCTGGCCTGCGATAAAGGCCTGGGGCTCGAGGGCTCGCTGCCAGGCGTAGAGGCCGAAAAAGGCGGCGAAGACCAGCAGCTCGCTTAAGATCAGCACCCACATCAGCGGGTTGCCGGGCAGCGCCGAGAGCGGGCCCCAGCCGGGATTGGGGAGGCCGGGGTCACCGTCAACGGCGACACCTTGCCTCGCCTCGGGGTCGGGCATGGTCATGACGAGGCGCTATTGGCGGGGGCCGAATCTGCGGGGGCCGAATCTGCGAGGGCCGAATCTGCGGGGGCCGAATCTGCGAGGGCCGAATCTGCGGGGGCCGAATCTGCGAGGGCCGAATCTGCGGGGGCCGAATCTGCGAGGACAGAGTGCGGCGCGCCGAGCGCCCCCCGGAAGGGCGAACGTCGCTCCATCAGGCGGTGAATGCCGAAGCCGCAGCGTCCCACCGTCCACACCAGGGTGGCGGTGAAGGCGAGATAGCCGAAGGTCCAGGAGGTTAGGGCAGGGAGCCCGATAGCCCCGAACAGCCACCACAGGCCGAGCCCGGCCAGCGTCCCCAGGACGCTGTACCAGAAGGTGCGGGTGAGAAAGCGCAGATGATCGCGGATCCAGTCGGGGTAGCGCTGTCGGCGCTGCACGGCATGGGCGATGAGCACCGCAATGGGCGCGGTGACCACGGCCATCACAGCACCCAGATACAGGCCATACAGCACCATGGCGAGATGAAACCCCGGCGCAACCGCCGCCGGTGGCGTCGTTGTGCTCGGCTGAAGGCCGGCGGCGGCAAGGGTCGCCGCGGGGGAACCGTGGTGCCTGCTCAGGCTGGATGACGGCATGAGGGTCTCCTTTCGTGTCACAGACCGATGCGGTGAGCGCGATCGGTAAAGAAGATGCCGCTCGGCGATTCGGCGTCGAGTTCGGCCAGTTTTTCGAAGGTGGCGGTGTCGTAGACCACCACTCGGTTGCTGTCTCGGGCCGAGATCCACACCTCCTCGCCGCGCGGAGAGAATTCCATGTGCAGCACGGCCTCGCCGGGGCTCAGGGTACGCAGGATCTCGTGGCTCTCGGTGTCGATGACCTGGACTCGATCGTTGTCGGGATGGGCGAAGTTGACCCACACCTGGCGCTGATCGGGACGGCTCATCACGAACACCGGCTGGCCGTGGACCTCGATGCGATCCTCCAGCGTCCAGTCGTTGCGGTTGGCCACCAGGATCTCATGGCGACCGATGGCCGGTAGCCAGGCCTGATCGCCGGTCATCGTCCAGCCCTCGAGATGCGGCATCTTGAACACCGGCAAGCGCTCGTCGCCCTGGCGGTAGCCCTCAAGAATTCGCTCGACGCCGAGCTCGGGGTGCCACAGATCGAGTAGGGCCAGGCCCTCATCACCAAACAGGCCGGCGACGTAGTAGCGCCCGCTGGGGTCGATCAGGGCGTCGTAGGGCTCGCGGCCGATGTCCTCGAAGCGGGTGACGCTGGGCGGCTGGTCGTCGGTCATGGTGGTCATGTCGATCACCTGAATCTGGCCGGCGTCCCACAGGCTATAGACGAATCGATTGCCGGGAGCATCCACCAGCCCGACCACCTTGGAGCGCGCCTCGCTGCCGTCGGCGCGGCGATAGCTCGCGGGAATGTCGGCCACCGGCGCCAGGCTGTCGGCATCGAACACCCTCACGCCGCCGGGTTCGTAGTTGGCGACCGCCACGTAGCGACCGTCCTGGGAGATCGCCCCGCCGATGCTGTTGCCGGACTGCATGACGCGGCCTGTGATCTTGCCGCACAGCAAATCAACCTTGGTCAGGCCGCCATCGCGGCCAAACACGAAGGCGTAGCGCTCGTCGCTCGAGAACTTGACCGAGGCATGGGACAAATCGCCCAGGCCATCGATATGCGTAAGGACGCTGTGATGGCGCCGATCGACCACGGCGAGCCGGCCACTGGCCCGCTCCACCACCACGCCCAGCCCCCCGGTGGCACGCAGCGGGCAGGCCGCGTCCTGGGGCGCAGCCGATGCCGGGGCGCCGGCCGCGGCAGACGGGCCTGACGCGATGGTGCCCACGGCCAGGATCAGGCCGGCGAGAAAGGCGCCGGCATGAAAGGGGCGCAGCCTTTGAACGGCCAATGTCATGGGCGCTGTCTCCTGTCGGGTGTCGTGGTATCGGCTGTCGTTGTTGTATCGGTTGTCGTGGTATCGGGCGCTGTCGCGTCGGGGGCGTTGCGCTGCAGCTCGTCGGCCAGCCACAGGGCTTCGTCGTCGTTCAGCAGCGTCGCCCAGGGTGGCATCGGGGTGTCGGGGATGCCGCTGAGAATCAACCCGGCAAGGGCGTTGCGGTCGTAGGCGTTCATTCGCTGGCGGGTCAGGGCGGGGCCAAGTCCGCCCTTGAGTGTCATGCCATGACAGGACCCGCAGTCCTGATACAGCAAGGAGCGCAGCGATGCCTGGTGATCGGCGCTCAAGGCATCCGCGTGGACGCTTCCCGCGAGGCCTAGAAGGGCCCACAGAAAGGGGGCGAAAGAAAGGACGCGCATGGCGATATTCCCCCGAATGGCGAGCATGGGTGTGGCCTAGGATTGTCGATGATTCATGATAGATATTCCTTGATGTAGGTCGTGTTTTATTCGCTGTCGGTGGTTTTTGGAGGCGAGCGTGAAAGAGGCGAAGCGAGCATGGCGACAGAGAATGCTGTTATGCCGGTTCGATGATGTAGGTCAATGACGTCATGACATATTCACTGGCTATCGTGATATCTCTTCTGGGTGCGTTTTAATTTCTTAGTTAAATCAATATCTTGTCTTGTATTTTCTAATAAAAGAATGCAACTGTTGGAAAGTTGATGCCGATCAAAAGGCGGCTGAAGACCGAGTGCATCAGTCGGAATTACGCGCTTTGATTAGAACGTGGTGGAATTGGCGCTGAGTCTGTCGTCAAGGAATGGTTTTATCGAAATTCTCGATAATGGCAAGGCGTTGTTTTGTTAAATGATGTAGGTGGCAAGACGATAATAACGACCGGAAAATCCTGGCGATGTCACATCAAAGTGGATCATGACTCGAGGTGAAAAGATGACCAGAAGCGTCACGACTCTCAGACCCATCGCCGCGGCCGTTGCACTCGCCATCGTCGGTATGGGAAGTGCCTGGGCAGGCGATGGAAATGCGACTCCGGCCGAGGCGGCCTATCAGGCCAGCCCTTCCGGTATCGATGCTGCCAAGGTAATGATGCCGGATGAAGAAGGCGCGCCGGCGATGACCCGGGAGGAATTCGACCAGGCCAAGGAGATCTACTTCGAACGCTGTGCGGGGTGTCATGGGGTGTTGCGCAAAGGCGCCACGGGCAAGCCGTTGACCACCGATATCACCCGTGAGCGGGGAATGGACTACCTCAAGACCTTCATCACCTACGGCTCCCCCGCCGGCATGCCCAACTGGGGCACGTCCGGTCAGCTGACCGACGACCAGATCGACATGATGGCGCGCTACGTCATGCACGAGCCGCCGGTGCCGCCGGAGTTCGGCCTGGCCGACATGAAGGACACCTGGGAAGTGTTCGTGGCGCCGGAAGACCGCCCCACCGAGCAGTTGAACGACCTGGACCTGGACAACCTGTTCTCGGTGACCCTGCGTGATGCCGGTCAGATCGCCCTGATCGATGGCGACAGCAAGGAAATCGTCAAGGTGCTCGACACCGGCTATGCGGTGCACATCTCGCGGATCTCCGCCTCCGGTCGTTATCTGTTCGTCATCGGTCGCGATGCCCGGGTCGACATGATCGACCTGTGGATGGAGGAGCCCACTACCGTCGCCGAGATCAAGGTCGGTCTCGAGGCGCGCTCGGTGGAGACCTCCAAGTTCGAAGGCTTCGAGGACGACTTCGCCATCGCCGGCACCTACTGGCCGCCGCAGTACGTGATCATGGACGGTGAGACCCTGGAGCCGCTGAAGATCGCCAGCACCCGGGGCATGACGGTTGGCACCCAGGAATACCACCCGGAGCCGCGGGTCGCCGCCATCGTCGCTTCCCATCAGCACCCGGAGTTCATCGTCAACGTCAAGGAGACCGGCAAGGTTCGCCTGGTCAACTACGAGAACCTCGATGCGCTCTCCACCGTCGAGATCGATACCTCGCGCTTCCTTCACGATGGCGGTTGGGACTCCAGCGGCCGTTACTTCATGACCGCGGCCAACCAGTCCAACCAGATCGTGGTCATCGACGCCCAGGATCGTGATCTCGAGGCCATCATCGATGTCGGCAAGACGCCCCATCCGGGCCGCGGCGCCAACTTCGTCGACCCCGAGTTCGGGCCGGTGTGGGCGACCAGCCACCTGGGCGATAACACCATCTCGCTGATCGGGACCGATCCCGAGGGGCATCCGGATCAGGCCTGGACCGTCGTGCGCACCCTGGAAGGGCAAGGTGGCGGGTCGCTGTTCATCAAGACCCACCCGGAGTCCGAGCATGTCTACGTCGATACCGCTCTGAATCCCGATGCGGCGATCAGCCAGAGCGTGGCGGTCTACAACGTCGACGACCTGGAGGCCGACTATCAGGTTCTGCCGATCGCCGATTGGGCGGAGCTCGGCGAAGGACCCAAGCGGGTCGTGCAGCCCGAGTTCAACCAGGCCGGCGACGAGGTGTGGTTCTCGGTGTGGAACACCATGGATCAGAGTTCCGCGATCGTGGTGGTCGACGACAAGACCCTTGAGCTCAAGGCCGTCATCCGGGACGAGCGACTGGTCACCCCGACCGGCAAGTTCAACCTGTTCAACACCCAGCACGACATCTACTGAGGAGACCCCGCGTCGCAACGGCGCGGGGCTGACTGAGACGATGGGCCGCCTCGGCGGTCCGTCGGTTACCCACCCCGTTTTGTCGACGTTGTTCGTCATGTGAGTTGCCGATGCGCCAGCCGTTACCCGTCATCGCCCCCGTTCCCGATCGCCAGGCGGAGCCGGTGCGACTCGATAGCGTCGATCGCCGTCTTATCGACCTTTACCAGCGCGGTCTGCCGCTGACCGAACGTCCCTATGCCAGCATGGCCAAGACCCTTGGCATCAGCGAGGGCGACCTGATTTACCGCCTCGAACGCCTGTGTGAGCTCGACGTCATCGGTCGGGTCGGGGCGGTGTTCGACCATCGCCGTGCCGGCGCCAGCGAGCTGGTGGCGGTGGCGGTACCCGAGAGAGATCGCGACGCCTATGCCGCGGTCATCAATCGCTGCCCGGGGGTGAATCACAACTATGCCCGGGAACATGAATTCAATCTGTGGTTCGTGATGACGGCACCCGACGAGACCTGTCTTGAACTGCGCCTGACGCGGCTCGAACAGGAGCTCAAGCAGCCACTGCTGCGTCTGCCCATGGTCGAGGGGTACCACATCGACCTGGCCTTCGCGATCCCCTGGGACAGCCTGGAGGCATCATGAACCACTTTCCTGCAGCACTCGCCGGCGGCCTGTCGCTGGCCCCGGTGTCCGCACCGGCCGGGGCCGCCCCGATCGATCCTCGCGATGCCGAGAACCGACTCAGGGCCTGCCTGGAGCAGGGCCTGCCGCTGGTGCCAGACCCTTGGAGCGAGGTGGCAAGGCAATGCGGGCTCAGCCGTGACGAGGTGCTGGCGCTGGTTCGTCGCTGGTGCGAGGACGGCCTGATCAAGCGCCTTGGCCTGGTGGTGCACCATCGGCGTCTTGGGCTCACCGCCAATGCCATGGTGGTGTGGCAGCTACCCGAGGAGGAGATTGATCGCGTCGGCCGAGTGCTGGCGGCGGAGCCGGCCGTCACCCTGTGCTACCGCCGCGTGCCGCGGCCGCCGCGCTGGCCCTACAACTTGTTTTGCATGATCCATGGGGCGCGCCGCGAGGCCGTGCTCGAGCAGCTCGGCACCATCTCCCGCCGCCACGGCCTCGAGTCGACTCCCCACCGCGTGCTGTTCAGTCATCGTGCCTATCGCCAGTGCGGCGGGCGCTATAGCCAGGGAGGCCCCGCATGACGCCAACCATGCCCGAACCGGCCACGCTGGATGCCCTCGACCGTGTGCTGATCAACCGCCTGCAGCACGGCATTCCGATGACACCACGCCCTTACCAGGACCTGGCCGACGAGCTGGGCCTCGATGAGCCGAGCGTGCTTGCGCGGCTCGCGGATCTGCTCGAGCGCGGCGTGCTCAGTCGTCTGGGGCCGATGTATCACGCCGAGCGCCTCGGTGGTGGCCTGACCCTGGCCGCCATGGCGGTCCCGGAGGACGATTTCGAACGCGTGGTCGAACGGGTCAATGGTTACGCCGAGGTCGCCCATAACTACCGTCGCGAACATCACCTGAACATGTGGTTCGTGATCGCCACCGACCGAGTGCAGCGCGTCCAGGAGGTGATCGACGCCATCACCAGAGACTGCGGGTATGCGGTGGTCAACCTGCCCAAGGAGGAGGAATACCATGTCCGGCTCCACCTATCCGTCTGACGATGAAGGGTTCGGCCGCTGGCCCGATGCCGCCATCGATCCGTGCGCTGGCGTCCCGACCGATGCCGATGAGCGCGGCGTTATCGACGCCCGCGACCGGGCGATTATCGCGGCCACCCAGGGCGGCCTGCCGCTGGTCTCCGATCCCTGGCGCGCGGTGGGAGAGCCGCTTGGCATGTGTGGTGAGGAGGTCCTGGCGCGGATGCAGCACCTGCGTCTGACTGGCGTGATTCGCCGCGTCGCGGCGGTACCGAACCATTACCGATTAGGGTACGTCGCCAATGGCATGACGGTATGGGACGTGGCCGACGAGGAGATCGACCGCCTCGGCGCCGAGATCGCGACCGTCGCGGGCGTTAGTCACTGCTATCGCCGTCCGCGCCACCTGCCCGAATGGCCCTACAACCTGTTCGTCATGCTTCACGGTCGTCGGCGCGAGGATGTGGAAACTCAGGCCGAGCATCTGCGCGGCCTGCTGGCCGATGCCTGCAGCGGTTATCGCATCCTCTACAGCAGCCGCATCCTCAAGAAGACTGGGCTGCGCATCGCCAGCCCCGCGAGTTCGCCACGGAGGCCGCCATGTTCCGCGTGACCCGCTATCTCAAGACCCTGCTCGAACCGGCGCCGATCGCTCCAGCGCGGCGTCCGCCAGGGCCCGTGGTGATCTGGAACCTGATCCGGCGCTGCAACCTGACCTGTCATCACTGCTACACGGTGTCGGCGGATATCGACTTCAAGGGCGAGCTGTCGACGCCGGAGGCGATGGCGGTGCTCGATGACCTCAAGGCGTTTCGCGTGCCGGCGCTGATCCTGTCCGGCGGCGAGCCGCTGATGCGACCGGATATCTTCGATCTGTCCCGGCGTGCCAAGGCCCTGGGGCTCTATACCGGGCTCTCGACCAACGGCACCTTGATCGATGCCTCGAACATCGATGAGATCGCCGATTGCGGCTACGACTATGTCGGCATCAGCATCGATGGCCTCGAGGCCACCCACGACAAGATTCGCCAGCGCCAGGGTGCCTTTCGCGAGTCCATGCGTGCCGTCAGGCTGTGCAAGGCGCGCGGCATCAAGGTCGGCCTGCGCTTCACCCTGACCCGCGACAACTACGCCCAGTTCGACGACATCCTGGCGCTGACCGCCGAGCATGAGGTCGACAAGTTCTACCTGTCACACCTGAATTATGGTGGTCGCGGTCACCGCCATCGCAAGCACGATGCCTGGCACCAGATGACCCGCGATGCCATGACCCGCCTGTTCGACCACTGCCGCGCCGAGCTCGAAAGAGGGATCGAGCGCGAGTACGTCACCGGCAACAATGATGCCGATGGCCCCTATCTGCTGCACTGGGCGGCCCGTCATTTTCCTGCCGAGGTGCCGGCCCTGCGCCAGCGTCTGTTGAACTGGGGGGGCAATGCCTCCGGTGAGTTCATTGCCAACATCGACAACCTCGGCAATGTGCACCCGGACTCGTTCTGGTGGGACCACAGCCTCGGCAACGTTCGTGAGCGGCCGTTCTCCGAGATCTGGCGTGACGCTGAGGATCCGCTGATGACGGGGTTTCGTCGCCATCCGCGGCCGCTCAAGGGGCGCTGCGGCAACTGCGGCTACCTGGCGATGTGCAACGGCAATACCCGAGTCCGAGCGTGGAAGACGACGGGAGACGCCTGGGCAGAGGATCCGGGCTGTTATCTCGATGACGAGGAGATAGGCGTGGCCCCATCTCGCTCATCGGACCTGATTTTGACTACCGGCTGAACAGGAGTTCGCCATGACTATTGACGCGCTTGGCCGCGATCTCGGCGAGCCCGCTCTGGGCCCGGGCGAGGTCGCCATCGTTGGCGCTGGCCCCGGCGATCCTGGCCTGCTGACCTTGCGGGCCCTTGACCTGATCCAGCAGGCCGATTGCCTGGTCTATGACCGTCTGGTGTCTGCCGAGGTACTGGCGCTGGCACCGCGGGCGGCCCAGCGGTTTTACGTCGGCAAGGCGGCTCGCTGCCATGCCCTGACCCAGGACCAGACCAACCAGTTGCTCGTGCGCCTGGCGGTAGAGGGCAAGCGGGTGGTGCGGCTCAAGGGCGGCGACCCGTACATCTTCGGTCGCGGTGGCGAGGAAGCGGAGATGCTGGTCGACAACGGCATCAACTTTCGCGTCGTCCCGGGCATCACCTCGGCCCAGGGCTGTGCGAGCTACGCCGGCTTTCCGCTGACCCATCGCGACTATGTGCAAGGCGTGACCTTTGTCACCGGCCATGCCCGTGCCGATGGCAGCCTGGACCTGGACTGGAGCGCACTGGCCAGCCGGCGTCATACGCTGGTGTTCTACATGGGGTTGTCCAACGCCGGCCTGATCAGCCGCGAACTGAGCACCCGGGGGCTGCCGAGCAGCCACCCGGTGGCCCTGATCGAGCGCGGCACGACCCCGCAGCAGCGTCAGGTGGTGACTAGCCTAGGGCAGCTTGAGCAGACCATCGCCCGCGAGCGTCTGGCGTCGCCTACGCTGATTGTGGTCGGCGAGGTGGTCGGCCTGATCGATCGACTGGTCCAGGAACCGCCGGCGATCGCGGCCTGGTGTGAGGCGGCGCTGTGAACGGCCAGCGCCGAGTCGCCGCCCTGGGCCTGGCCTTGCTGGCGGTCCCCTGGTCGCCGGCGAGTCGTGCCGAGGAGGTCGCGGCGGCCGCTGGCCCGCCGCCAGCCACGCTCTATGCCGAGCACTGCGCGGCTTGTCACGGCGAGGATCGCCTGGGCGGCATGGGGCCGGCGCTGCTGCCTCAGAACCTGGGCCGGATCCAGGCCGATGAGGTACGCCGCGTGATCGCCGATGGCCGGGTGTCGACCCAGATGCCAGGCTTTCGCGATGCGCTGGGGGAGGACGGTGCAAGGCGCCTTGCCGACTGGGTACTCCGCGAGCCGCCGGTCACCCCGACATGGACCATGGCAGACGTGCGCGCAAGCCAGGTGATCAGCCATCCGGATGGCAGTCTGTCGGGCGAGCCCGAATTCGACGCCGATCCGCAGAACCTGTTCGTGGTGGTGGAAACCGGTGATCATCACGCCAGCGTCCTGGACGGCGACACCTTCGAGCGCCTGGCGCGCTTTCCCACTCGCTTCGCCCTGCACGGCGGGCCCAAGTACAGCCCCGACGGGCGCTACGTCTATTTCGGCTCTCGCGACGGCTGGATCACCAAGGTCGATCTTTACCACTTCGCCGTGGTTGCCGAGGTGCGCGCCGGGATCAATATGCGCAATATCGCCGTGTCGGCGGATGGCCGCTATGTGATGGCCGCCAATACGCTGCCCGGCAACCTGGTGCTGTTCGACGCTCACAACCTCGACCCGATGCGTATCTATCCGGTGGCCGATGAGGCCGGCAACGTGTCCCGGGTCAGTGCCGTCTACGCCGCGCCGCCGCGGGGGAGCTTTATCGCCGCGCTCAAGGACGTCAAGGAAGTCTGGGAGATTCCCTGGCCGACGCCCCAGGAGCCGGTGGTCGCCACCGGCCATATGCCGACGCCGCTGGCGCGCGGCCATCATCCGGATACCGCCAGCTTCGAGGTGCGTCGCATCGCCGTGCCGGACTACCTCGATGACTTCTTCTTCGATCCCGAGTATCGCCACCTGATCGGCGCCTCTCGCGGGGCCGGGCGTGGCAGCGGCGGCGAAGCGAGTGACGGCGAAGGGAGTGACGGCGAAGGGAGTGGCGAAGGGAGTGGCGAAGGGAGTGGCGTCGGCGAGCCACAGAAAAGCGCTGCCATGGTCATCGATCTCGACAGCGGCGCCAAGATCGCCGACCTGCCGTTGGCCGGCATGCCGCATCTGGGGTCGGGCATTACCTGGGAGCGCAACGGTCACCGCGTAATGGCGATCCCGCACCTGGCCAAGGCCGAAGTCTCGATCATCGATATGGACGACTACTCGCTGATCACGACCATCGCCACCGACGGCCCGGGCTTTTTCATGCGCAGCCACGCCAACTCACGCTATGCCTGGACCGACGTGTTCTTCGGCCCCCACCGGGATCGTATGCATGTGATCGACAAGCAGACGCTTGAGATCGTCGCCACCCTAACGCCAGAGCCGGGCCAGACATCGGCCCACGTCGAGTTCGACCGCACGGGCGAGCACGCCCTGGTCAGCCTGTGGGAGCGCGACGGCGCGGTGATCGTGTATGACGCCGAGACCCTCGAGGAGCTTGAGCGTATCCCTATGGACAAGCCGTCCGGCAAGTACAACGTGTGGAACAAGACCCACTATGAGGAGGGCACCTCGCACTGAGAATCGTGCCTGTCGTGGGTGTAGGCGCCGCGGCTGGACTGGGTGTAGGCGCCGCGGCTGGGCTGAGTGTAGGCGCCGCGGCTGGGCTGGGTATAGGCGCCGCGGCTGGGCTGGGTATAAGCGCCGCGGCTGGGCTGGGTATAAGCGCCGCGGCTGGGTCGGGTATAAGCGCCGTGGCTGGGCTGGATAAAGGCGCCGCGGCTGGGCTGGGTGTAGGCGCCGCGGCTGGGTTGTGCACAAGGCTCTGTGCAAGGCCCCCAGGGTTGCCGGCTGCGCCGCGCTGGGCCATGAACGATGTGCAACACGGCACCGACAAAGCCGAGATGTTTTCAAGCTAGCGTTTAAAACCGCCGTTGACCCCTCCCGTCTTGGCTCGGATAGTGAAGGAGCGTTACCCCGCTTCCTCATTCTTTCGGAGCTGATCGGACTATGCGTCACAACAACAAAACGCTACTGACCTTCTCCGTCGCTGCCCTTACCCTGGGCATGGCGACGGCTGCCTCGGCCGCTACCCTGGACGAGGTCAAACAACGCGGGAACCTGAGCTGCGGCGTCAACGTCGGCCTGTCCGGCTTCTCGTCGCCGGATGAAAACGGCGACTGGCAGGGCCTGGATGTCGAGACCTGTCGGGCGGTGTCGGCGGCCATCTTCGGCGATCCGGACAAGGTGGTGTTCACCCCGCTGACCGCCAAGGAGCGTTTCACCGCGCTGCAATCCGGCGAGATCGACGTGCTGTCGCGCAACACCACCTGGACCGCGACCCGCGACAACTCGCTCGGGCTCAACTTCACCGATACCACCTTCTACGATGGCCAGGGCTTCATGGTGGCCAAGGACCTTGGCATCGAGGGCCTTGAAGATCTTGACGGCGCCTCGATCTGTATCCAGTCAGGTACCACCCACGAGCTCAACCTGGCGGACTATTTCCCGTCCCGCGGCATCGACATCAATACCGTCACCTTCGACACCCCAGACCAGACGGCGTCCGGCTTCGCCAGCGGTCGCTGCGACGTGCTCACCTCCGACACCTCCCAGCTGAGCGCGTTGCGCCTGCAGCTGCCGGAGCCCGACAGCGTCGAGATCCTGACCCAGCTGATCTCCAAAGAGCCGCTCGGCCCGGTGGTGCGTCAGGGCGACGACCAGTGGCTCGACATCATCAAGTGGACGGTCTACGCGATGATCAACGCCGAGGAACTGGGCGTGACCAGCGACAACGTCGAGGCGATGAAGAACGATCCGCCCAATCCCCAGGTGGCGCGCCTGTTGGGTGGCGACGGCAACTACGGCGAGCAGATGGGGCTGGGCAACGATTGGGCCTTCAACATCATCGCCCAGGTCGGCAACTACGGCGAAGTCTTCGCCAGCACCGTGGGTGAAGACTCTCCGCTCGGCATCAGCCGTGGCATGAACGCGCTGTGGAACGAAGGCGGCATTCTCTACGCTCCGCCGATCCGCTAAGCCTTCTGGCACCGGACGTCCTCGCGAAAGCGGGGACGATTCCCTTTCCTGACGGCGCCCGGCGCGACGAGTGGTAGCGTCGCCCCGGACGCCCTGTGTTCGAGGCTCGTCATGCCCACCACCCCCCTCGACCGGGTGCCGCTGTGGCGGCGCCCGGCCTTGCGTGCCCTGATCTTCCAGGCGCTGCTGCTGGCAGGCCTGGTCGCCCTGATCGGGATGATGATCAACAACGCCCTGACCAACCTGGAGTCCCGCGGCATCACCACGGGGCTTGGCTTTCTGACCGAGCGCGCCGGGTTCTCGATTCCCCAGACTCTGATCGACTATTCCGGCGACAGCACCTACGGCCGTACCTTCTTCGTCGGTTTGCTCAATACCTTGCTGGTGTCGGCGCTGGGGATCGTCGCCGCCACCATCATCGGTTTCGCCGTCGGCATCGCGCGGTTGTCGCCCAACTGGCTGCTGGCGCGCCTGGCGACCACCTTCGTCGAGATCTTTCGCAATATTCCGTTGCTGGTACAGATCCTGTTCTGGTATTTCGCCGTGCTCCAGGCGCTGCCGAGTCCGCGCCAGAGCCTGTCGCTGTTCGAGGCCTTTTTCTTGAACGTGCGCGGCATCACCGTGCCGGCGCCGGTGGCCCAGCCGGGCTTCGGCTTCACCCAGCTGGCGCTGGCCCTGGCCATCGTCGTGGTGGTGGCGCTGACGCTTTTCGCCCGTCGTCGCCAGGTGCGCACCGGAAAGGCGCTGCCGGTCTATCGTCTCGGCGCGGCCATCCTTATCGGCCTGCCGCTGGCGGTGTTCGTCGCCAGCGGCGCGCCGCTGAGCTGGGATGTGCCGGCGCTGAAGGGCTTTAACTTCGCCGGTGGCATCACCGTGATACCGGAGCTGATGGCGCTGTGGCTGGCGCTGTCGATCTACACCGCGGCCTTCATCGCCGAGATCGTGCGCTCGGGTATCCAGTCGGTACCCCAGGGCCAGATCGAGGCGGCCCGGGCGATCAGCCTGCCGGGGGACATCACCTTGCGTAAGGTCGTGATTCCCCAGGCCATGCGGGTGATCGTGCCGCAGCTCACCAGTCAGTACCTCAACCTGATCAAGAACTCGTCGCTGGCCACCGCCATTGGCTATCCGGATCTGGTGGCGGTTTTCGCCGGCACGACCCTCAACCAGACCGGCCAGGCCATCGAGATCATCGCCATGACCATGGCGGTGTATCTGACCATAAGCCTGGTCGTATCGGCGCTGATGAACGTCTACAACGCCCGCACCCTGTTGAAGGAGCGCTGAGATGAGTGAGCGCATCGACCCTCCCGCCAATCCGCCGGTAAATCCGCCGAGCGAAGGCCATCTGGTGCCACGCGCCGTGGCGACCCGCACCGAAATGCTCGACCCGCGTCCGGCGCCGGACATGCGTCACGGCGTCGTCGGCTGGCTGCGCACCCGGCTGTTCAATGGCCCGGTCAATTCCGTCGTCTCGCTGGTCGTGCTGGCCGTGCTGGTGTGGGGCCTGACGCCGTTGGTGCAGTGGGCCCTGATCGACGCCGACTGGATCGGCACGACCCGCGATGCCTGCAGCGGTGAAGGCGCCTGCTGGGTCTTCATCAGCGCCCGCTTCGAGACCATCGTCTACGGCTTCTACCCGGACGCGGCGCGCTTTCGCGTCGATATCACCCTGGCGCTGCTGGCGGTCCTCATCGCCTGGCTGGTGATCCCCCGATTGCCGGCCAAGCCGTGGGTCGGCGCTTTCGCCCTGGTCGGCTTTCCGATCATCGCTTACGTGCTGCTGCTCGGCGGGCACTTCGGCCTGGCTTACGTGCCGACGCGAGAATGGGGCGGCCTGATGCTGACCCTGACGGTGGCGACGGTGGGCATCGTCGGCTCGTTGCCGCTGGGGGTAATCCTGGCCCTGGGGCGGCGCTCGAAGATGCCGCTGGTGAAGAGCCTGAGCGTCGTGTTTATCGAGTTCTGGCGCGGCGTGCCGCTGATCACGGTGCTGTTCATGGCCTCGGTGATGCTGCCGTTGTTCGTGCCTGACGAGGTGGAGTTCGACAAGCTGCTGCGGGCGCTGATCGGGATCATGTTCTTCTGGAGCGCCTACATGGCCGAGGTGGTTCGCGGTGGGCTCCAGGCGATTCCCAAGGGCCAGGAAGAGGCGGCCAAGGCGCTCGGACTCGGCTATTGGCGGCGCATGGGGCTGATCGTGCTGCCCCAGGCGCTGAAGCTGGTCATCCCGGGCATCGTCAACACCTTCATCGCGCTGTTCAAGGACACCTCGCTGGTGCTGATCATCGGCCTGTTCGACCTGCTGGCGATCATCCGCTCGGGGCTGACCGACACCAACTGGCTGGGCTTCGCCACCGAGGGCTATGTCTTCGCCGCGCTGATGTTCTGGGTGTTCTGCTTCAGCATGTCGCGCTACAGCCAGGTGCTGGAGCGCAAGCTGCATCGTGGCCACTGAGCGCAGCGGGTGGCACCTAGCCGCCTAGACCGCAGTGACCGAAAACGGCGACCAACGAACAACACTGCTTCAGGGAGAGACCCCCATGTCTACCCATAGCTCCACCGGTAGCGCCGCTCATGCGGCAACCGCGGCCACCGCGTCGGCGGCCCAGGCGTCACCGATGATCGAGGTCCAGGGCCTCAACAAGTGGTACGGCGACTTCCATGTGCTGCGTGACATCGACCTCGGCGTCGGGCGCGGTGAGCGTATCGTCATCTGCGGGCCCTCGGGCTCCGGCAAGTCGACCCTGATTCGCTGCCTGAACCACCTCGAGGAACATCAGCAGGGGCGCATCGAGGTCGATGGCGTGACCATGACCCAGGACGTCAAGCGCATCGAGCAGATCCGCCGCAACGTCGGCATGGTGTTCCAGCACTTCAATCTGTTCCCGCATCTGTCGGTGCTCGAAAACTGCTGCATCGCTCAGACCTGGGTGCAGAAGAAGCCGCGGCGCGAGGCCGAGGCCACCGCCATGGAGTATCTGGAGCGGGTACGCATCGCCGATCAGGCGCTAAAGTACCCGGGCCAGCTGTCCGGCGGCCAGCAGCAGCGTGTGGCGATCGCTCGGGCGCTGTGCATGAAGCCCGAGGTGATGCTGTTCGACGAGCCGACCTCGGCGCTCGACCCGGAGATGATCAAGGAGGTGCTCGATGTCATGGTCGAGCTTGCCCAGGACGGCATGACCATGCTCTGCGTGACCCACGAGATGGGCTTTGCCAAGACCGTAGCCGATCGGGTGATCTTCATGGACCAGGGCCAGATCATCGAGCAGGCACCGCCGGAGACCTTCTTCAATCACCCGGAGTCCGAGCGCACCCAGCTGTTCTTGAGCCAGATCCTGGGTCACTGAGCCAGTCCCACTGAACCAGGCCTACTGAGCCAGGCCCACTGAGCCGGGTTCTTTTTTCCCGCCGGGCAGACACGCCGCTGCGGCCCACGGCAAGCGCCGCCAAGGCCGCGGTGGTGTTTGGCACGGCGGCGTACCCGCCTCACGCGGGTCGGGGCGGCACCCGACACCGAACCCCGCGACAACTAGCCCGTGGCACCATCGCGCCCCGCGCAGGCCAGCAGGTGATCGCAGAAGCCACGTACCTTGGAGAGCTCACCTAAGGGTTCCGGCGTGACCAGATAGTACGCATCGGGGCCCGTCAGTACGTGGGGGGATGCCGAGACCAGGTCGCCGTCGGCGAGTTCCTGGTGGATCAGGAAGCGCGGAATCAGGGCCAGTCCACCGTCGGCCATGGCCAATCGAATCAGGGTGTGAAAGGTCTCTACTCGGGTACCGTGGTAGCTGCTCTCGCTGTGGATGTCGTGGGCGGCGAACCAGCGGTGCCAGGCGTCGGGTCGGGTCGACAGGTGCAGCAGGCGTGCAGCGGTCAGCCGCTCGGCGTGTGCGGCGTGCGTTGCGAGGTGTTGTGCCGCCAGGTGATGGCGCCCGACGTAACGGGGCGAGCCCACCGCCAGCACCTGTTCGTCGAACAGCTTGTGGCAGTCGAGGTTGGGCCAGTTGCCGTGGCCGTGGAAGATCGCCACGTCGATGCCTTCGCGGGTGAGGTCGAAGGTCTCGACCCGTTCGCTCAGGTCCAGCGTCAGGTGGGGCCTGGCGTCGAGGAAGGCCGGCAGGTGGCGGGCCAGCCAGCGGGTGCCGAAGGTCGGCAGGGTGGCGACGCGAAGCACGTCGCTGTGGCCGCTGTAGGTCAGGATGGTGCTGGTCGACATCGCGATCTGTGCCAGAATCTTGCGCACCTCGCTCACGTACAGCGAGCCTTCCGGGGTCAGCACCAGGCTGCGGCGCAGGCGGCGAAACAGCTTGTGCTGCAACAGCGTCTCGAGCTGGGCCACCTGCTTGCTGATGGCGCTCTGGGTCAGGCTCAGCTCCTCGGCGGCTCGGGTGAAGCTCAAGTGGCGCGCGGCGGCCTCGAAGCACTGCAGGGTGATCGTGGAGGGCAGCTGACGCTGGGGCATGGCGAGGAGCTCCGGGACGACGGGGGCGGTGGTGTGCCATTCTCGCTGTTCCTGACTCACGTTATGCGGTGGCGTCGGGAACGCTATGGAATAGGCGGCGTGGCTTCTGAGGCAACACGGTACTGAGTGTATTGTGCCATTCCTTAAAGGAATGCGAAGCGTGCTTTTTTTCGTTTGTCGCGGCCCGTGCGGTCTGCTTCCATGGACGCCTTCGCATCCTCGCTCGGCGATCGTTCGCCGATGGTCCCCCAGGGTGCCCCTGTCACCGTCTGCCCGATAGGCCCGCCATGAGCTCCTCTTCCTTCGTTAGTTCCGACGATATTCGTGACCGCTTTTCGCGCGCCATGTCCGACATGTACCGCGCCGAGGTTCCCCAGTACGGCACCCTGCTGGCGCTGGTCGAAACGGTGAATCACGAGACCCTGGTGGCACGCCCGGCGCTTGCCGCTCGCCTCACCGCCCGCGGCGAAATGGCGCGCCTGGGCGTCGAGCGCCACGGCGCCATTCGCGTCGGCACCGCCCAGGAACTCGCGACCCTGCGGCGCCTGTTCGCGGTGATGGGAATGTTCCCGGTGGGCTATTACGACCTGTCCGAGGCCGGCGTGCCGGTGCATTCCACCGCCTTCCGACCGGTCGAGGACGCGGCACTGTCGCGCAATCCCTTCCGCCTGTTTACCTCGCTGCTGCGCCTCGAGCTGATCGAGGACGAGACGCTGCGTGCCAAGGCCGCGGCGATTCTCGAGCGCCGCGATATCTTCACCCCGGCGGTGCGCGAACTGATCGCCACCTTCGAGGCCGAGGGCGGTCTTGACGATGCGCAGGCCGATCGCTTCGTGGCCGAGGCCATCGAGACCTTTCGCTGGCATCACGACGCCACCGTGGACCTGGCCACCTATGAAGAGCTGCACGCGGCCCATCGTCTGATCGCCGACGTGGTGTGCTTTCGTGGCCCTCACATCAATCATCTGACGCCGCGTACGCTGGACATCGACGAGGTGCAGCGGCGCATGCCCGAGGCCGGGATGTCGCCCAAGGCGGTGATCGAGGGGCCGCCCCGGCGTGACTGTCCGATCCTGCTGCGCCAGACCAGCTTCAAGGCGCTGGAGGAAACCACGCGCTTCAGCGGCGCCGGGGAGGGCACCCACAGCGCGCGCTTCGGCGAGATCGAACAGCGCGGTGCGGCACTGACGCCGAGCGGCCGTGAGCGCTATGACCAGCTGCTCAACGAGGCACGTCGGGCCGCGGAAGGCCTCGACAACGCGGCGCACCAGGCGCGTCTCGGCGAGGTGTTCACAGCCTTCCCCGATGACGAGACGACGCTGCGCCGCGAGGGTCTGGCGTACTTCGACTATCGTCTGGCGGACGGCGCCGAACTACCACCGGCGAGCCTCGCTGGCGGTGCGGTGGAGCTGGAGGCCCTCATCGCCGAGGGCAGGGTCATCGCCGAGCCGATCACCTATGAGGACTTCTTGCCGGTCTCCGCGGCGGGCATCTTCCAGTCCAATCTCGGGGGTGAAGAGAGCTCGGTGGGCCACGGCAATGCCAATCGCCAGGCCTTCGAGGCGGCGCTCGGGGCGCCGGTTACCGACGAGCTGGCGCTGTACGCCGAGCGCCAGGCCGCGTCGCTGGTGGCGCTCGGGCTCGAGCCGCGGTGACCGGCGCAAGGGCAAAGGCAGCCCGAGAAGGGACGCCGAATAGCGGGACAGGGAACGATCCCGCACGGAGCCTGAGGGCAGGCTAGGCAGGCTAGGCAGGCTAGGCCGGCTCGGGCGCCTTCGTTATGCTGTGGCTCCTTCATTTGTGCTGGATACGTGCCCATGGATTGGCTCGGTGGCCTCGCCCCAATACCTGCCTCGGTCAGTGCGTTGCTGATCGCGCTTTCCACCCTGACGTCGATGATCAGCGCCAGCATGGGTGTCGGTGGCGGCACCCTGTTGATCATGACCATGGCCCAGGTGATGCCGGCCGCGGCCTTGATACCGGTGCAGGGATTAGGTGTCGGGTCCCGCGTGATTAATGACTCGTCTATGAAAAAGCTCAGGGCGCATTTTTTGCCAATTTTTCATCGCCGCTATCGGTGGCTGGTGGTGTAGCGCTTTCTGCTGGATGCAGTGATTGTAGAGCCAACAGTAACGCTTGAGCGTTTGCTCGAGATCCTCCCTGGATTCGTACCGCCGAGTGGCCAGTATATCGCTGATGCGGCCGTTGAAACGCTCGACCATCCCGTTTGTCTGGGGGTGTCCCGGACGAATGAGTCGGTGCTCCACATGATGCTGCTCACAGGCTTTGTCGAAGAGATGCTGTCCTGTTGGCTTGCGTTCACCGCCCGATGTGAAGCGATCAGTAAAGCACTTCCCGTTGTCTGTCAGCACCTTTTGGACCTTGAACGGGGCCTTGTCGATAACGCTATGGAAGAATGCCTCTGCATCCTTCTCTGACTGGCTGGAGCGTACTTCAAGATAGACCCAGCGGGTTGCGCGGTCGATGGCCACAAACAGGTATCGTCGTTGGGTCTCATCGGGCATCTGCGGAAGGTACTTGATGTCGATGTGCAGGTAGCCTGCTTGTTGTCCTCTCGGTCTTGGCGTGCCAATTCAGCAAGCGTTGGCACCTGGCGTCTTTTGAGCATCCGGTGCAAGGCCACACGGGAAAGGGTCGGATGAAGAAACTCACGGGCCACCACGAGGAGATCATCCAGCCTCAGGCGAAGGAACGTTCTGGCGGCGATGAGCACTTCTTCCTGCTCCCTGTTGAGGGTGGCTAGGAGGTTATGACGCGTGTGAGGACGATCATAGACGTCGTCTCGGTGTCGCCACCGGCGGATGGTCATATCGCTGACCCCAAAGCGCTCCGCCAGTGCCGTGTTCGGGATGTGGGCAGGGGCGGCCTGGATCTCAGCACGAATTTTGGGTGTTATCGTCGCTTGCTTATGCAGTTTGATGTCCATCTCGGTGTTCCTGGACGAACTGACGAAGAAGGCTTCTGGCAGCAATCAAAGGATAGCCCCTCTTCGTCAATTGAATATCCGAGACCCTACATATAGCTTGCAGGGAAGAAACACGATGTATCGTTCTTTAATCTGGCGATATATATAAAGATAGGGAATGCGGTCTGGTAACACTGCGTTGTCGTAAAATAAGTCGTGGTGAGCCATTGTCATGCAGAAGACACGGCGGCCAGCGAAGTTTGGTGCCGTTGATCTTTCAGGGGCATATGGAGATTTCCCAGTGTTCGAGGAGCATGTCGATAAATAACTGGGCTGTGCTGGATATACTGTGTGAATTACTTCTCACCAGACCGATGGTGCGCTGAATGCGAGGTTCAGGAAGCTCACGTGAACAGAGCGTATCATGGCCCGAACCTGGCATTGTCATTTTGGGCAGGATCGCCACTCCGAGACCAGATTCGACAAGGCCAAGCGAGGTGGACAGGTGCTGGACTTCGTAGAAGCTATTCAACCGAATGCCCTCAGCCGAGAGGGTATTGTCCAGCAGCATCCGGTTGCCACTGTCTCGGCTCACGGTGATCAACCTGACCTGTTCGAGGTCCGACCACTCGATGCGGTCTTTATCCGCCAGAGGGTGGTCGGAACGTAATGCCAAGACAAAGGGGTCTCGCAATAATGGTGTAAAGGAGACCTCCGGACTCTGAGCGCTGAACATATTGATACCGAAGTTGGCCTCGCCGCTGATTACCTTTTCCAAACCTTCCTTGGCGCTCACATCGAGGATCCTGATGCGGATCCCTGGCCATGCCTCGCTGAACCCGCGGATCACACTAGGCAGGAAATAGAAAGCCGCGGTGGGAATGCAGGCAATGGTGACCGTCCCCTTCTGGTGCGTGGCCAATTCGCGGATCCCTAGGATCGACGATTCGTACTCCTCGATCATGCGTCTCGCTCGGGGAAGGAAGTCCGTGCCGATGGGGGTCAGCCGTGTCCGCCGGGTGGTTCGTTCCAGCAGCTCGACCTCTAGGAGTTCCTCGAGCTTCTGAATGCGGCGAGAAAGAGCTGGCTGAGAGAGGTGCAGACGTTGCGCAGCCTCGTGGAATGAGCCCAGCTCTGCGACCTGAATAAATGCTTGCAGATCAAGAAATTCTAGACGATGTTGCATATCCTAACTCTTGCATAGAATAGTGATGATTAATAACCATAACACATTAATGTGTTATTCGTATTGATTAGAGTGTTTTTTTGCATTTGAAGCATCGGAATCCCCCTGACATGCTCATAACACAACTTTCAGACGCGATATGGCATGACGATGATGAACAGCATTCCCTGCATGATCATGCGCGGTGGCACCTCCCGAGGCCCTTTCTTGCGCATGAGAGATCTTCCCGACAGCCAAGAAGCGCAAGCCGAGATCCTGCTTAGCCTCATGGGGTCGGGTCACGCTCTTCAGATTGATGGCATCGGAGGGGGGGATCCGCTGACCAGTAAGGTAGCCATCGTGGAGCGCTCCTCCCACCCCGAGGCTGATGTCGACTACCTGTTCGCGCAGGTCGATGTACTCAACCGGCGCGTCGACTTCAATCCAAACTGCGGCAATATGCTGTCCGCCGTGGGGCCTTATGCCATCGAGACGGGGCTGGTGGAGCCCCAGGAAGGGACCACTATCGTCCGTGTACGCAACCTCAACACCCAGCGGCTGATTGAGTGTCACGTACCGACACCAGGGCGCCAGATATCCTACGAGGGCGATACGGCGATCAGCGGCGTACCAGGGCGTGCCGCCGGTATTCAACTCAGCTTCCTGGATGTCATCGGCACCAAGACCGGCGCACTGCTGCCGACCGGGCAGGCTATCGACACGATTGAAGATATCGAGGTCACCTGCCTCGATGCCGCCACTCCCATCCTGATGGTCAATGCCTTCGATCTGGGCCTCAGCGGCCGGGAGTCCGCGTCGGAGTTAGACGCTAATCCCGCGATGCTCGAGCGGTTGGAGATGATTCGTCGCCAGGCCGGACTACGAATGGGGCTGGGGGATGTTAGCCAGAGTGTCTTGCCCAAGCCGGTGCTGGTGTCAGCACCGTCCGACAACACCAGCACGCTTTGTACCCGTTACTTCGTGCCTCATCGCTGTCATAAGGCTATTGCCGTTACGGGCGCCATCGCGGTGGCCACGGCCGTCAGTGTCTCTGGCACAGTGGCAAACCGAATCGCGCTTGAGGCAGGAAAATTGGAGGCCGATGGTCAGTTGTCGCAGGTAAGACTGGAACATCCCTCTGGATTCATTGATTTGGATGTCGAGCACCGCAATGGAAATCCCGTCGATATTGCCCGTGTTTCTCTTATCCGTACCGCCAGGAAGATCATGAATGGGACCATCTTCTACTCACTTACCTCTGCTCCCAGTCAGCATGTGCTGACATCAAAAGCCAGTTGAATTTTTGATATCCGATGGGACTCCCATAATCAACCATGACAGCGACAACACAAGAGTAATGCCATGATGATTAAAAAGACTGCAACTTCTTCCTTTCCGCTCGGACGGCTCAAGAAAGCCGCGCTGCTCGGGATTGCGATCTCCGGACTGAGCCTGACAGCTTCTGCGCATGCTCAAGACGTCGATGTGCCCGGTAACATCAAATGGACCATCCCTTTTGGTGTCGGCGGTGGTACGGATGTCTGGGCACGCTTCTTCTCTCCTTGGCTAAGCGAGTCTCTGCCGGGGGAGCCGACCATCATGATCGACAATGTTCCCGGTGGCGGCTCCATCAATGGAGCCAACATCTTCGCCCTGCGTGCCAAGACGGATGGCAGCGACTGGCTGGGAACCTCAGCCTCAACTCAGTATCCGGCAATGCTGGATGATCCACGCGTCCGCTATGACTACAGCGACTGGACCCCCATCCTAGCCACACCAACGGGAGGGGTGGTTTATGCCCAACCCAGTCTCGGTGAAACGGCCGAGACTGCGCTGGACGCCCTGCTGGAACAGTCGGTCAAACTGGCGGCGCAGAACCCTACCGGCGTCGAGCTGCCGGTTTTGATCGCCCTGGACATGCTGGGCGCCGACGTGCAGGCCGTGTTCGGCATGCGTAGCCGGGGGGAAGGTCGCCTGGCATTCGAGCGTGGTGAAGCCGACATCGACTTCCAGACCACCTCTGCCTACCTGAGCAACGTAGAGCCGCTGGTGGAGGCCGGCAAGGCGGTGCCGCTATTCACGCTCGGGATGTTGAACGACGAAGGAAAGGTCGTCCGCGACCCGGCTTTCCCTGATCTGCCTACCTTCAACGAGGTCTACCAGGCCCGGCATGGCGAGGCGCCGTCGGGCAACGCCTACGAGGCATTTCGCAAGTTCTTTGCTTCCGGCTATGCCTTGCAGAAGCTGATCATGGTGCCGAAGGACACCCCGCAGGCCCTGATCGACACCTATCGTCAGGCAGCTCGCGACTTCGTGAACACCGCGGCGTTCAAGGAGGCGGCCGCTACCCAGCTGGGGCCGTACACGCCGGTTATCGGCGACACCGTCCAGCGCTACCTTGATGATGCCATGTCCATCGATGACGCCACTCTTGACTGGCTGGCCGACTGGCTGCAGTCGGAGCATGGCGCCAAGATCTAATGCGCAGAGGGATGTGCCGGTCCATGGGGCCGGCAGCCCCGGCTCCTCCTGATCACACAATATAAGAGCCACACGCCATGCTCGATATTTTTCTCTCCAGCCTGGGACAGCTATTCACGGTGTCCCATCTGCTCTTCATGGTGCTGGGTGTGCTAGTCGGCCTCGTGGTCGGCATCATTCCCGGCCTCGGGGGTATCGCAGGGATGTCGCTGCTGCTGCCCTTCCTCTATGGCATGGAACCCACCGTGGCCCTTGGCATGCTGATGGGCCTGGTTGCCGTGATTCCCACCGGCGATACCTTCGCCTCGGTGCTGTTGGGTATACCCGGCTCCAGCGCTTCCCAGGCAACCGTCATCGATGGCTTCGCCCTGGCCAAGCGCGGGCAGGCGGCACGCGCACTATCCAGCGCCTTCCTGTCTTCGATGATCGGGGGGCTCATCGGTGCCGTCGTACTCACCGGTTTTATCCTGATCGCCCGTCCGCTAGTGCTGTCGTTCTCTTCTTCCGAGCTCTTCATGCTGACCCTCCTCGGCCTATCGATGGTGGCTGTGCTCTCCGGGCGCGATCTCTTCAAGGGGCTGGCCGCCTGTGGCTTGGGCCTGTTGGTAGGTGCCATCGGCATGGCACCGGCCACCGGCGAGTTCCGCATGAATTTCGGACTCGACTATCTCTACGATGGCCTGCCGTTGGTGGTGGTGGGTCTAGGGATATTCGCACTCCCGGAGATTATCGATCTGCTGGTCAAACGAGGGACCATCGCCGAAGAGTCATGCACGCTTGGTGAGGGCTGGCGGCAAGGCATCCGGGATGTCCGTGAACAACGTGGTCTCGTCGCGCGCTGTGCTGCTATTGGTAGCCTGATCGGCACCATCCCCGGCCTGGCCGGCTCCGTGGTCGACTGGCTCACCTACGGCCATGCGGTGCAGAGCGCGAAAGACAAGTCCGAGTTCGGCAAGGGCGATATCCGCGGCGTGATCGCCCCGGAATCCGCCAACAATGCCTGCGCCTGCGGCGCCATGGTCCCGACCCTACTGTTCGGCGTTCCCGGCTCGGGCACGGCCGCGGTTTTCCTGGGTGGACTCCTGCTGCTCGGCCTGCAGCCCGGCGTCGGCATGATCGAGACCCACCTGGATCTGACCTACACCATTATCTGGTCGCTCGCCCTGGCCAATATCCTGGGGGCCGCACTGTGCCTGGCTCTCGCTCGCCCGGTAGCCAGCTTGACCCGGGTGCCCTTTGTCACCCTGGCGCCGTTGATCACGGTGCTGATCATGTTTGCCGCCTTTCAGGCTTCGCGCGCCACGGGGGACCTGCTTGCCCTCGGTGCGGTCGGCATCCTGGGGTTACTGTTCAAGCAGGCGAATTGGTCACGTCCGGCGTTCCTGATCGGCTTCGTACTGGCCCCGGGTGCCGAGTCCTACTTCTACCAGGCGGCCCAGTTCCAGGGCACGGACGCCTTCTTGCGTCCCGGTGTGCTGATCATCGGTGGCCTGATCCTCGGCGCCATGTTCATTCCCATGCTGCGTTCGCTGTGGGCCAAGCGCCGCCAGGCCTCCTCCGTCGGGGCCGCTGCAACGGTGCCCGCCGAGCCCCCTACCCTGGGTATCATCGATGTAGTGCTTTTCGTCGGGCTGCTTGGCACCGCCGTCGTCGCCTGGGTGGATGTCGCCGACCTGTCCTTGATCGGGGGCATCATGCCCTGGCTGGCCATCGCAATCCTTGCCGTTTCCTGCTTGCTGGAGATTGCACGGTGCCTGATGCATCGCCCTCAGTGGCAAAACCAAGCTATGCGTCAGCAGGGACTCTGGCTGGGCGGCTTCTTCGCACTGGTGGCGGCAATGGTGATGCTCGGTTTCATCACCGCGGCCACGCTGTTCTGCCTCGCCTTCCTGCTGGTCATTGCACGCCTCAAGCCTTGGATTGCAGCTGTCATGGCGCTTGGGGTCACGGCCTTTTTGGTTGGCATGGCCGAGTTCCTGACCCTGACCTACCCGAGCGGACTGATCGATCCCTGGCTGTTCGGCTGAATCAGTCCTGTCATACACGTTCACCGCGGGCCGGCGACCATTCGCGTCACAGGCCCGCGCAACGAAAGGAGACACCATGAGCACTTCGTCCCTACCGGAGACGCTGCAGACCCTCGACGCCGCCGGCACCATCTTCCACTACCATAGCCTGCCCAAGGCCGCCGACGCGTTGGGCAACATCGACCGACTGCCCTAGACCCTGAAGATCCTGCTGGAAAACCAGCTGCGCTTCGCCGATGACGAGAGTGTCTCCCGCGAGGCCCCGGCGCGTATCAATCCATTGTCGCCAGCGGACCTGGTCATCGACCACTCGGTGATGGTCGACAAGGTTGGGAACCCGCGGCGTTTAAGGACAATGTGGCCATCGAGATGGAGCGCAGCCACGAGCGCTACGAGTTCCTGCGCTGGGCAGCAGGCCTTCGACAACTTCCGCGTGGTGCCGTCTGGCACTGGCATCTGTCACTAGGTCAACCTCGAATACCTGGCAAGACCGTCTGGACGAAGGAGCAGGACGGCAGGACCCTGGTCTACCCCGGCACCCAGGTCGGCACCGACTCCCACACCACCATGATCAACGGCCTGGCGTACTTCGACTATCGTCTGGCGGACGGCGCCGAACTACCAACGGCGAGCCTCGCTGGCGGTGCGGTGGAGCTGGAGGCCCTCATCGCCGCGGGCAAGGTCATCGCCGAGCCGATCACCTATGAGGACTTCCTGCCGGTCTCCGCGGCGGGCATCTTCCAGTCCAACCTCGGGGGTGAAGAGAGCTCGGTGGGCCACGGCAATGCCAATCGCGAGGCCTTCGAGGCGGCGCTCGGGGCGCCGGTTACCGACGAGTTGACGCTGTACGCCGAGCGCCAGGCCGCATCGCTTGTGGCGCTGGGGCTCGAGCCGCGGTGACCGGCGCAAGGGCAAAGGCAGCCCGAGAAGGGACGCCGAATAGCGGGACAGGGAACGATCCCGCACGGAGCCTGAGGGCAGGCTAGGCAGGCTAGGCCGGCTCGAGCGCCTTCGCTATGCTGTGGCTCCTTCATTTGTGCTGGATACGTGCCCATGGATTGGCTCGGTGGCCTCGCCCCAATACCTGCCTCGGTCAGTGCGTTGCTGATCGCGCTTTCCACCCTGACCTCGATGATCAGCGCCAGCATGGGTGTCGGTGGCGGCACCCTGTTGATCATGACCATGGCCCAGGTGATGCCGGCCGCGGCCTTGATACCGGTGCACGGCATGGTCCAGCTCGGCTCCAACGGTGGGCGCCTGGTGATGACGCTGCGCCACGTCGAGTGGCGGGCGCTGGCGACCTTCGTTCCCGGCGCCGTGGTCGGTGCACTGGTGGCCAGTTGGTTGTTGATTCGTCTGCCCGCCGGCGGGCTGGAGCTGACCATCGCCGCCTTCGTGTTGTTCACCACCTGGGGGCCGGGGTTGCCCAAGCGGGCCCTCGGCCGGCTCGGGACCTTCCTCGCCGGGGCCGTGACCACCCTGCTGTCGAGCCTGGTGGGGGCGAGCGGTCCCATGGTGGCGGCCTTCATCAAGCAACGTGGGCAGGGCCGTGAGGCGACGGTGGCGACCTTCGCCGCCTGCATGACGCTGCAGCATCTGACCAAGGCCTTCGTCTTCGGCGTGGCCGGTTTCGTGTTCCATGACTGGCTGGGGCTGATCGCCTTGATGGTCGTCTCCGGGGTGGTCGGTACCTGGCTCGGCCTGCGGCTTTTGACGCGACTGTCCGAGCACCGCTTCGATGCCGGCTTTCGCATCGTGCTGACGGTGCTTGCCCTGCGTCTTGTCTGGCTGGGCGTGGACCGGCTGCTGGTATGAGGTCTTGGGTCAGGCTTCCGCGGGGGTGTGGCTGGGTCATCAGACCGATGGGACGGACGCCCTACCTCCGGTGAGGTAGCCCGATCGCCGCCCTGGCTGGCGTTTCTGGCATAGAGTAGAAGGGTCGATGCGGTGCACGTGTCGCTGTCTTCCTTTGCGAGAATCGCCATGGTCCTTCGCCTGCCCCGGGAACTGCCGATCCAATGGCTTATCGGCGCCTCGATCGTTGGCATGATGCTGATGATGGCGGGGGTGCTGTTGCTACAATCATGGCTGCAGGTGCAGCAGTCCTTGACCCTGTCGCTGGCGCAGTCCAGCCGCCAGCTCTCGACCACCGTAGAGGCTCGTTCCGAAGCGCTGATTTCCAACTCTCGGGCGATGTTGCAAGTGATCGCCAGCAACCCCGACATGGGCCGTCCGCCCCATGAGGTAAGGCCTGAGTACCTGGCGCCACTGGCGGCCGTGCTGGTGGCGGAGGACGTCGTCGGAGGGGTCTACGTCGGCTATGCCAACGGCGATCTGTTGATGCTGGGGCTCGTGTCACGCCTATCGCCCGGGGCCCTGCCCGAACAGCAGTGGACCGAGGGCGGCGAGTACTTCGCCCTGCGCGTGGTCGGCGACCGGGGCGCCGGCATCGAGTCCGAGATGCTGCTCTACGATGAGACGCTGACGCTGCTGAAGCGGCGCGACAATCCCGGCTTCGACTACGATCCGCGCCTGCGTCCCTGGTACATCGCGGCCTTGAGAACCGTCGGCACTTCGATGTCCGAACCCTATCCGTTCTACACCAATGGCGAGATGGGCATGACGCTATCGCGTCGCATCATCGGCGACTTTGGGGTGGCCGGCATCGACCTGACCTCGGGCGATCTTGGCCGGCAGATTGACGCCTTCGATCTCCCGCCGGGCGCGCGCCTGGCTATCCTCGCCCCCGATGGTGAAGTGATGGCGCAGGCCAAGTCCCAGGGTGGGCCCGATGCCGGGGGCACGCTGGTCGAGCGTGGCGAGCCGGAACTGGCCAAGCTGGCCGCCATCGGGACCCCGACGCCACAGCGTTTCCTCCACAACGACAAGGCCTGGTGGGGGATGGCGCTGCCGTTCAAGGTGGATGGCAACAGCCTCGCGTCGGTGCTGATCGCGCTGCCCGAGGCGGAACTAATGGCCGATGAGCTGCGCCTGCTGTGGGAGCATCTGTTTCTGGCCGTGGTGCTGATCGTCCTGATGTTGCCCTTCGGCATTCTCCTGGGGCGACGGCTGGGCCGCCCATTGCGCGATCTGGGCGACCAGCTACGCGACCTGTCGCGCTTCGACTTTGTCGCCTATCGTGGCGTTGACTCCCGTGTCGGGGAGGTGCGGAGGCTCAGTGAGGCGCTGGACACCATGGTCGGCCGCATCGGCGACTTTCGGCGGATCAACCTGGTGCTCGGTAGCGAACCGCGACTCGACGTCATGCTCGACAAGATCCTGGCGGAGCTTTTGCATGTCACCGGCAGCTGCCATGGGATCATCTATCTGGCCGACGAGGACATCGACGGACGTTTTACGGCATTCGCTGAGGCCGGCGGTGTGACGCCGCAACGGGCAGGCGCCGACGACACGGGACCTCCCGATGTGATTTGCCTGCCGGATTCGGGCAGGGGCCCGTTGACCGAGCTGCGTGAGCGTCTCGAAACCCAGGGCTACCTGGTGCAGTCGCTTCGCGATCGCGCCGGGATGCGTAGCGGCATCCTGCTGCTGGCCAGGCAGCGAGAGGCGGACGAGGTCGACGACCGGCCCTGGCGCATCTTCGTTGCCGAGGTGTCGGCGGCGGCAGCGGTGGCCGTCGATCTGCGTCGCCTGCTGGAGGGAGAAGCTCGGCTGCTGGAGGCCCTGATCCAGTTGGTCGCCAAGGCCACTGACGCCAAGTCGCCGCATACCGGTGGCCACTGTTCGAGAGTGCCGGCACTGGCTGAGATGCTGATGGATCGGGTCGACCGCACCCGCCACGGCCCCTTCGCCAGCGTGACGTTCGATCGCGATCAGCGCGAGGCTTTCCACCTGGCGGCCTGGCTGCACGATTGCGGTAAGCTCGCGACCCCCGATGAAATCATGGAAAAGGCGACCAAGCTGGAAACCCGCTACAACCGTCTGCACGAGATCAGGACCCGCTTCGAGGTGCTGTGGCGAGACGCCGACATCGACTACTGGCGTGGCCGCGTCGACGGCGGCGACGAGGGGCGGCTGGACGCACAGCGCGCATCGCGTCAGACAGCGCTGACCGAGGCCTTCGGCTGGGTGGCCGAGGCCAATCTGGGCAGCGAGAAGATGAGCGAGGCGTTAGAGGCGCGTCTTAACCGCATCGCCGAGTGGCGCTGGTGGCGCCACTTCGACGATCGTATCGGCCTGTCCCGGGCCGAGCTCAAGCGCCTGGAGGCCGAACCGGTGCGAGCACTGCCGGCCGAAGAGCGGCTGTTGGCCGACTTGCCGCGCCACCATATTGCCTGGCACCGGCCTTGCCCGCCGGTGCGTGCCGGCGATACGGCCAACGTGTGGGGATTCGACATGAGCCCGCCTGCGTTGGCCGATCATCAGGGCGAGCGTTATAACCTGTCCATTTCCCGCGGCACGCTCAATGACATCGAGCGCTTTCGCATCCAGGAGCATGTGGTCCAGACCATCATCATGCTCGAATCCCTGCCGTGGCCTGCGCGTCTCAAGCGGGTGCCACAGATCGCCGGTAACCATCACGAGCGCATGGATGGCAAGGGGTACCCCAGGGGCATTCGCCTCAGTGAGGCGAGTCTCGAAGAGCGGGTGATGGCCCTGGCCGATGTCTTCGAGGCGCTGACCGCCTCGGATCGGCCCTACAAGACAGGCATGCCCCTGTCACGGGCACTGCAGGTGCTGGCCGATATGGTGCGCGACGGACACCTCGATCCGATGCTGTTTCAACTGATGTTGGAAGAGGGCGTCTGGCAGGACTACGCCGAGCGCTTCGTGGCTCCGGCCCAGTGCGATGCGGTCGATATCGCGGCTGTCGCCGTGCGGGCCGGACTGAACCATGGCGCAGCCAGGAGCGGGCAGGAGGCGATGACCCGGGCCTTGGGAGGGTGATTCATGCCGGGGGAGGGTGATCCCCGCCGGGGCAGGGGGTGCCAGCCAGGTCGCCTGCCGAGGTGCGCGCCCCCCTCCGGGCGAACTGTCGTTGATCTAGCGTGAAGCCAGAACGGGAGTGCCGCCGCTAGTTGCATATATTTGGCATATATTGGTATGAGAACTCGTCGAATATTTGCCAAGCCGGCATTTTCTGAGGCTGCTCATGCGTCAGCCACGTTTCGTGTTACCTATCCAGCTGCTGATCGGCGGTGCCATCGTGACGATGATGCTGCTGATGGCCGGCGTGCTGCTGTGGTATTCCTGGTATCAGTCCGAGCGGGCGCTTGGTAAGGCCATGCAGGAGTCCAGTGTGCAGCTGTCGGCGACGGTGGAAGCCCGATCCCGAGCCCTGGTCTCCCCGGCCAGGGTGGTGGCCGAGATGCTGGCGAGTGCCGATGTCGTGGAGGCACCGACCTTCGAGAAGCGCCTGGCGTCGCTTCCGATCCTGGCGGCCGCGCTCAATGCCCATGAGCTGATCGATGCGGTCTACATCGGTTACCCCAGCGGGGATTTCTTGATGCTGCGCTCCGTGGCGCGGATGCCGCCGGCCCTCAGGCCCAAGCTCGAACATATCGCGGCAGGGGAGTACCTGTTGATGAGCGTGCAGCAGCGACTGGGCGCCACGCCGGTCAGTCACTGGAGCCTCTACGACGCGGATCTGACGCTGCTGGAGCGCCAGACCCTCGACAACTACTATTTCGATCCGCGCACTCGGCCCTGGTTCACGCGTGCCCTGCGCCAGGCCGGCAATACCCTGACGGCGCCCTATGCCTTCTTCAACACCGGTGAGCTGGGCGTCACCCTGGCGCGTCGCGCCAGGGATGGGCAGGCGGTCGTCGGCCTGGACGTCGCCTCCGGGGATCTGGGGGCCCAGGTTGCCACGCTCTACCCGGCCCAGGGGGCGCGCATTGCGATCGTGGCGCTCAATGGTCAGGTGCTGGCCCACGCCGGGGAAGGCGGCGCCGAGCCGGGGGCGACGCGGCTTGCCACCCTGGCCGAGCTCGACGAACCGGCACTGGCGACGCTTGCGCGAATCGGCTCGCCGGAGACACCGGTTCACTTCGACGAGCAGGGCGCCGCCTGGTGGGGGTTGACCTTGCCGTTTGCGACCCTCGGCGATGATCAGGCCCGCATGCTGGTGGCGGTGCCTGAAGCGTCCCTGATGGCGGATATGCGGGCGATGCTGTGGCAGCGCTCATTGGTCGCGGGTGGCCTGGTGGTGGCGCTGCTGGTGCTCGGGGTGTGGCTGGGGCGGCGCCTCGGTCGCACCCTGTATGTGCTCTCCGAACAGGTCCAGGCGTTGGCGCGGTTCGACTTCGCCGCGTGCCGTGGGGTGCCTTCTCGGATCAAGGAGGTGCGCCGGTTGAGCATCGCGATTCGGCGCCTGGCCTCGGGCATCGATGACTTTCGCCGGATTACCCGAGTCCTGGGTAGCGAGCCACACCTGGATCGTATGCTGGCGCGCATTCTCGGCGATCTGCTGCACGGCTCCGACAGTCGTCATGGCGCCATCTACCTGGTCGATGAACAAGACCCGTGGGTGTTCTTGCGCAGCACCGAAGCCGGTCGCGTCGGCGCTGATTCGCCGGTGGTAGAGCGCCTGACCCTGGCGGAGGGGGAGGGCCTCGAGGCGCTGATAGCCGCCTTCGGCGAACGCGGCTATCTGCTGCAGCCGCTGTGCAATCGCGACGGGGGACGCCTTGGCTTGCTGGCGATCGCCTTTCGTCGTCCAGGCGGTGACGAGGAGGCCTGGCGCGACTTCATCGCCGAGATATCGACGGCGGCGGCGGTGGCCATTGACCTGCGCCGCTTGCTCAAGGACGAGGAGCGCCTGCTGCAGGCCATCGTTCAATTGGTGGCGCGGGCTACCGATGCCAAGTCGCCGCATACCGGTAGTCATTGTTCGCGGGTGCCTGCGCTGGCCGAGATGATCCTCGAGGGAGTCGGTCGTACTCGCCACGGCGCCTATGGCGACGTCAGCATCGATGAGCAACGCCGTCAGGCCTTTCATCTTGCGGCCTGGCTGCACGACTGCGGCAAGTTGGCCACGCCCGACGAGATCATGGAAAAGGCCACCAAGCTTGAGACGCGCTACAACCGCATCCACGAGATCCGCACGCGCTTCGAGGTCCTGTGGCGGGATGCCGATGTGCGCTATTGGCAGGGCCGGGCCCACGGTGGCGATTCGGTTGTGCTCGAGCGGCACCGGCGCGCTCGGCAGCAGGAACTGAGCGCCGCCTTCGACTGCGTGGCAGAAGCCAATCGCGGCGGCGAGTCGATGAGCGACGCCCTGGTCGAGCGCCTCGAGAGCATCGCCGAGTGGCGCTGGAAGCGGCACTTCGATGATCGCCTGGGGCTGTCTCGCGCCGAGCTCGATCGTGTGGCCAAGGAACCTCAGCAGGCCCTGCCCGCCGAGGAGCGGCTGCTGGCGGATCTTCCGCGCCACCAGATCGACTGGTACCGGCCGTGCCCGGCGGTCGGGCGCAGCGACCCGGCGAACCAGTGGGGCTTCGACATGTCACCGCCGGAGCTCGCCGGGCACCAAGGGGAGCTCTTTAATCTGCGGATCGCCCGGGGCACGCTCAATGAGGTGGAACGTTTCCGTATTCAGGAGCATGTGATTCAGACCATCATCATGCTCGAGTCGCTGCCGTGGCCGGCGCACCTGAAGCGCGTGCCCAGCATCGCCGGTAACCATCATGAACGAGTGGATGGCAAGGGGTACCCGCGGGGGCTGATGCTCGGCGAGGCGAGCGTCGAGGAAAAGATCATGGCGATGGCCGACGTGTTCGAGGCACTGACCGCCGTCGACCGTCCTTACAAGGCCGCGATGACGCTGTCCAGGGCGCTCGCGGTACTGGCCGATATGGTCAACGAGGGGCACCTCGACGCCGAGCTGTATCGCCTGCTGCTGGAGGAAGACATCTGGCGCGACTACGCCGAGCGCTTTCTGACGGAACATCAGATCGATGACGTCGACGTGACCGCATTGCTCAAAAGGGCAAATTTAGCACCGATGCCCGGTGATAATGACGGAAAAAGCCATTATCCGCCCTGTACAGCGGGGCCAACTGGGTCATAATGCCACCATGCATTGTACATTCGCAGGGGAACAATAATGGTGTCCGCAAGGAGTCCAAGGTGGCGCGCGGTCGTCGCACTGACGCTGCTGCTCGTATCCTGTCTGGTGGTCGGCCTGGCTCAGGCCGCAGGCAACCCGCGCTATGCGGGCATCGTGGTCGATGCCGAGAGCCACGAGATCCTTTATGCCGAACATGCCGACGAGCAGCGCTACCCGGCCTCGTTGACCAAGATGATGACGCTGTATCTGTTGTTCGAGTCCCTCGAAGGACGAACCATGAGCCTGGGTCAGCCCTTGGCGGTGTCGTCCCATGCCGCTTCCATGCCGGCGACCAAGCTGTGGTTGAAGCGCGGTGACACCATCCCCGTGGAGAAGGCGATCCAGGCGCTGGTCGTGCGCTCGGCAAACGACGTGGCGGTGGTGGTGGCCGAATCGCTCGGAGGCAGCGAGTCCCACTTCGCCAGCATGATGACGCGCAAGGCCCGGGACCTGGGCATGGCCAACACGACCTTTCGCAACGCCTCAGGCTTGCCGGACGCCGGCCAGGTCACCACGGCTCGCGACATGGCGGTACTGGCGCGTCGCCTGATGCTCGACTTCCCGCAGTACTATCCCTATTTCGCCCTGCAGGAGTTCACCTGGCGTGGCACCCGCCATACGGGCCATAACCGCCTGTTGAAGAATTACCCGGGTACCGACGGGCTCAAGACCGGCTTTATTCGAGCCTCGGGGTTCAACGTGGCGACGTCTGCGACGCGCAACGGGCGCCGGATGGTCGCCGTGGTGATGGGCGGCTATACCGCCGCCTCACGGGACGAACAGATGGTGAGCCTGCTCGATCGGGGCTTCCTGCGTGCGTCACTGACCGATGGTCGCGGCTTTCTGGCCAATACCGACATTTCCGGCGGTGAGTTGATGGCGGCGCCCCGCGGATTGATGTCGGCGCCGAGTCGCGGTCAGCAAGTGGCCGTGGCATCTCGCCCATCCTCCGCCGTGACGCCGTCTCGGGTCGAGACCATCGTGCGGCCGGCGGCAGGGGTGTCCAGTGGGGTATCGGTGGCGTCCTCGGTGCCGTCCTACTCCTACGAATCCAATGCGACCCGCGGGTCCCAGGTGCGCTTTGACTCCCAGGCGCCGGTGATCAACCCGACCCACCGGCGTGAGGTGCAACCGGCGGTAGCTTCTGTGCCGACGCCGACCGCGCGCCCATCGCCCGCCGCCGATCCGCTGCGTGCGATGATCGAGCAGCCCTCGTCGCTGGCGGCTTCCGCCCCCGCCCCCGCCCCCGCTTCGCGTCCCGTCGCCGTGGCGTCTGCTGCCCCGGTCGGCTCGTCGGGGCAGGCGAGCGTGGCGTCTGCCGGCGACCCGTCCCCGTCATCGGCCGTCGGCGCCGGAGAGTGGGGGGTGCAGGTCGGTGCCTTCAGCGATGCCGGTCGTGCGCGTTCCCAGGCCAGCCAGGCCGCGGACCGTCTGGTCGGTGAAATGGCCCATGCCCGGGTCGCGGTGGCCCGTGCCGGCAACGCCGATGTCTATCGTGCCCAGGTCGTCGATCTTCAGGAAGGCCAGGCGCGCCAGGCCTGCCAGAGCCTGATGCGTCAGGGCATGGACTGCATGGTGGTGCAGGCCAGCCTGTAAGGCGGCAAGCCGCGGCGGCTGTTCCCGGGGCGACCTCGGTATGCCCAGGCCAGGCATTCGAGCCGCCTCCCACTTGCCCTTTCGTGGTGCAAGTTCTAACGTAAAGCCTTTCACCCCGTCGACCTTGCGGTCGGCGGGGTGTTGTTTTGCGCCGAGCCGGACGCCGACGAACGCCGGCCGCGTGCCTGGGCAGGAGCGCTCCGATGTCGTCGTCGATCAAGGGAATCCTGTACATGTGCCTCGGAGTCGCCTGCCTCGCCTTCGGCGATGCGGTGTCCAAGTGGCTTGGCGAGGTGCACTCCCCGGTACAGATCATCTTCTTTCGCACCCTGGTGTCGCTGCCGCTGATCCTGCTGCTGGCCCATCTGGGTGGCGGCTTGCGTGTGCTGAAGACGAGTCGCCCTGGTGTCCACTTGCTGCGTGGATTGATCTACACCGGCACCATGGGCTGCTTCGTGCTGGGGCTGACTCTGATGCCGCTGGCCGAAGGCACCGCCATTGCCTTTGCCGCGCCCCTGTTCGTCAGTCTGCTGTCGGTGCCGCTGCTGGGAGAGCGCGTCGGTAAACCGGTGTTGGCCGCGTCCGTGGTGGGGTTCATCGGCGTGATCGTGGTGGTCCGCCCCAGCGTCGATGGGGTGTCTCTGGGGGCGCTGTCGATGATTGGCGCCGCGGTCTTCTATGCCTTGATGATGATCACTGCACGCCGCTACGGCGGCCAGGAGCATCTCTGGGCCATGGTCTTCTACATGACCCTGGTGCCGTTTCTGATCACCGCGGCGGTCCTGCCCTGGGTGTGGCACACGCCTTTGCCGTGGCACTGGCCGGCCTTTCTGCTGGCCGGTGTGCTCGGCGTCGGCGCTACCGCCTTCATTACCTTGGCCTTTCGTCATGCGCCAGCAGCCATTGCCGCTCCCTTCGACTACACCGCGATGGTGTGGGCGGTGCTGTTGGGCTGGTGGATCTGGGGCGAGGTGCCGGATCTTGGCGTACTGATCGGAGGTGCACTGATCATCGGCAGTGGCCTGGCGATCGCCTACCAGGAAGGACGCACCTCCCTGAAGCGCCGCCCGTCGGCCTGACTTGGCCATGGTGGGCGGCCAAGCATGACGCAGCACAAGGTCGCGCACGATCAGTGTTGTCTCCTAAGTCTTCCCTAAGATTCATCGAGGACCCTGGCTCTTGGCGCCGATGGGGCGTCGATCAATCGTTTCGAGGAGAGTCGAGATGGCAGGGGAGCCGAAGTTGGTGGAGGGCAAGGCAGGCAGCGCGAGTGCCGGCGACGAGGATGGGCGGCGCGTGACGGTGGTCTGGGATCCGCTGGTGAGATCCTTTCACTGGCTACTGGTGGTGGGGTTCGCGCTCAACTACCTGGAAATCGGACCGCACCGTTGGATCGGGTATGCGCTGATGGGGCTGATTGCGATCCGGGGGATGTGGGGGTTCATCGGCCCCTGGTCGGCGCGCTGGACGAGTTTCTGGCCGACGCCGAGGCGCCTGCGTGCGGCTTTCGGCGGCGCTGCGCCTGATGCCCGGCGCATCACCCACACGCCCCTGGGGGCGGCGATGATGGTGCTGCTGCTCGCCCTGATGCTGGCGCTGGGTACCACGGGCATGCTGATGGTGCACACCGAGCATTTTCACGAATTGAAATGGATGGAAGAGCTCCACGAAGGCCTGGCAACGGCGATACTCTGCCTGATTCCATTGCACGTGCTTGGCGCGATCAAGGAGGGGCGTCGGCGCAAGGACAACCTGATCGCCGCCATGATTCATGGTCGCCGCCGCGTCGACGACTAGTGCGTAGAAGCATTGCCCCGCCCGGCCTGCGGCACCGAGGCGGGTGCGAAATAGGCGTCAGCGGGTGGTCTCAGGCGTCGGTCTCAGGCGTCCTCAGCCGCCAGGCGGCAACGATCGTCTGGCTGGCCGTTTCAGGGTCACTCTGGCCGCATATCGCCGAGACCACGGCGAGTCCGTTGGCGCCGGCGGCTCTGGTGGCCGCGGCATGGGCCGCCTTGAGCCCACCGATGGCAACGCTAGGCAGCGGGCTCGCCGCCGTCAGCGTGGCCAGTCCCCCGAAGCCGAGAGGCTCGGCGTGGTCGCCCTTGGTGGCGGTGGCGAACACCGGTCCCAGGCCGAGGTAGTCCAGCGCTTCTACGTCGAGGGTGGCGAGCTGCGCCGGGTTCTGGACCGACAGGCCGATGATGGCGCCCGGCCCCAGCAGGCGGCGCGCTTCGGCCACCTCGCTATCGCCTTGGCCGAGGTGCACACCGTCGGCGCCTGCGGCCTGCGCCACCGCCACCCGGTCATTGATGATCAGGGGGACGCCGCTACCTGCCAGCGCGGCCTTGAGCTGCCGGGCCTGGTCGATCAAGGTGGCGTCGTCGGCGTGCTTGTCGCGCAGTTGGACGAGGGTCACGCCGCCGCGAACGGCGGCCTCGACGGTTTTCACCAGGCCGTGCGCCGCGCAAAGGTGCGGGTCGGTGACCAGGTAGACGGCGAGCTGGTCAGGGTGGAAGCCGCTCTCCAGGGGGCAGGGGCGAGATTCAAGGGACATGCGCTATCTCCAGCGGGGCTAGGCCGATCAGGGCGTCGGCGTCGATTCGATAGAGTTCATCGAGAAAGGCGCTGGCGAAGCTGCCAGGCCCATGGGCGTCACGGCCGGCGCGGCGTCCGGCCTCGCCATAGCAGGCGAGTGCGCCGATGCAGTCTTCGAAGGCATCGGCGCCGCTGGCGACGAAGGCGGCGACCACGCCGCTCAGCGCGCAGCCGAGTGTCGTCACCCGCGGCATCAGCGCATGGCCGCCGGACACCCGAGCCAGGCGCTGGCCATCGGTGACCAGATCGACTTCGCCGGTCACCGCCACCACCGCGTTGGCGTTACGGGCCAGGGCGACGGCAGCCGCGAGGGCCTCGTCGCTGGCCACAGTGGAATCCACGCCGCGCCCGCCGGTGCTGGCGCCGTGCAGCGCGATGATTTCCGAGGCGTTGCCACGAATGACCGTGGGCCGGCAGGCGAGCAGGCGGCCGGCTACCTCGCGGCGATAGGCGGTAGCCCCGACGGCGACGGGGTCGAGGACCCAGGGTTTGGCGTGGGCCCGGGCGCTGGTGGCCGCCTCGACCATGGCCTCGACCCAGGCCGGCGACAGCGTGCCGATATTGACGCTGAGCGCATCGGCCAGGGACGCGAACTCGGCGGCCTCTTGCCTGGCATGGACCATCGCCGGTGAGGCGCCAAGGGCCAGCAGCACGTTGGCGGCACTGTTCATGGCGACGTAGTTGGTGATGTGGTGTATCAGTGGTGTGGCCTGGCGCATTCGCGTCAGGCGAGCGCCAAGCTCGGCGCCGGTGAGAGAAGCTGTCATGCTCGCCTCCAGGCGGAGGCGCGCCGGGACGGCGCGGACGGCCGCCGCGACTCCCTCCGCCGGTATGATCCGGGTCAGGTTCCAAGGGTGCCTCTCAGCCGCGCACGACGGCCTGAGCCATGCACGCGGCGCCCCTGTCGTGGACAAGTGGCAGTGGTTGCCAAGCGCCTACTATCACCACTCGAGAGCGAGCTGTAAAGCCGATTACCCCAGCAACTGCAATGCCACCAGGGTACCCAGGGAGGCCAGGGTCAGGTGACGCAGCGTGGTGCCAAGGGGGGCGCTGTCCTGGCCTTGGTCGAGATCGAGGTCGTCATCGACGTCCTTGGCGCTCCCATCGCCGTCATCGTGCCACAGGGCCATGCTGCCCAGTGCCAGGCTCAACAGCCCTAGCGGGACGCTGCAGGTGGACCAGCAGGCCATCAGGGCGATGCCGGTGAGCAATGCGGCGCCGGACAGGGCGAGCCCCCCGGCAGACAGGCGCAGGGCGAGGGGGCGAGGACGAATATCGAAAGCGAGGGGCGACATGGCAAGATCGACTCCGAAGACGGTCAGGGAAAGGGGACCCATGACACCTTACACGCTATGCCTTAACGCGCGCTTAACGTTCGATGTCGAAATTGTGACAGGGTGGCGCGACAGCCGTTCACTTGCGTGGTGCCGGTGGGGGGGGCCCAGGGGCTGGCATCAGGCGCGAACATAGGCCCAGCCAGCGGCCTGGTTTTTGGCCAGGGTGACCTCCGAGGCGTCGACCTCGGTGAGTCCTCTGTCGTTACGAGGCCTTGCGCCTTCGGCGAATTCCGGCACAGGCGTAGGGCGTTATCGGTGGCGTCGGGTGTCTTCAGGGCCGCCGCGTTCGCCGTGCCATTGGCCACGATGATGGCGCTGGCACGCGGTCGTGCTGCCTTCAGGTTGGGCAGGTTGGGCAGATTGAGCAGGTAGCGCCGGGCCCGAGCCAGGCTCTCGGCATATAGCCGACCTCGAGGCGCGTCGTCTCCTGGGCCGAGGCGCTTAGGCCGAGGTGCTCAGGGCGAGGGCCGCCAACCCGGCAACAAGGTGTCATCATCTGGAGGGCAAGGGGCGCTCCTGGCAAGAGGGGATGAGACAGCGAGTGGGATGATATCGGGTGCGGCGAGCGCGTGACATGCCAGCCCCCCATTGTTCCGCTATAGGCTAAGGCTCGCGATCGGGCAGCGGCCCTGCTCAACAACGCACGCGGCCGCCAGTGGGCGGCCGCGTGTACCGGGTAGGCAGGTGGCCTGAGATCAGGACTTGCCGGGTTGCTTGACGTAGCGCAGATAGGGTCGCTGTTCGTCCCAGCCCTCGGGGAATAGCTTGCTGGCCTCGTCGTTGCTGACCGCCGGCACGATGATGCAGCGCTGGCCCGGCGTCCAGTTGACCGGCGTGGCCACCTTGTAGCCATCGGTCAGCTGCAGGCTATCCAGCACGCGCAGTATCTCGTCGAAGTTGCGGCCGGTACTGGCCGGATAGGTCAGCGTCAGGCGGACCTTCTTGTTGGGGTCGATGATGAAGACGCTGCGCACCGTCAGGGTGTCGTTGGCGTTGGGATGGATCATGTCGTAGAGGTCACTGACCTTGCGATCATGGTCCGCCAGCAGCGGGAAGTTGAGTCCATGGCCCTGGGTGTCTTCGATGTCGCCGGCCCAGGCGTGGTGGTCCTCGATAGGATCGACCGACAGGCCGATGGCCTTGGTGTTGCGCTTGTCGAACTCGCCTTTCAGGCGCGATACCTCGCCGAGCTCAGTAGTGCATACCGGCGTGAAGTCCTTGGGGTGGGAGAACAGGATCACCCAGCTGTCGCCGGCCCAGTCGTGGAACTGGATGGTGCCGGCGGTGCTTTCCTGGGTGAAATCCGGGGCGGTGTCGCCGAGTCGCAGAGTCATGTCAGCCTCCTGTGGGTGGTTTGCCGAAGTGCAGTGACCAAGTGGGAGTGCGCCCAGCTTGGCATGTTCATGGGCACTACCCCAAGCCTTTGGGGGAACTCAGATGAAGCTTAGTGCACAGTGGCCCCGACGGCAGGTCGTCACCTTGACGCGGGTGTGGACGCCGGTCATCAAGGGCGGGCGAGGCGCGGCCACCTGCCGTCAGCGCCGTGTCGTCCTCGGCGATGCCTTAAGGCGCGGGAGCTGCGGCGCCGACGAAACGGTCCTGCCAGTAGTCGATGGCCAACGAGGATGTGGTCACGCTGCGCCCACTGCCGGGGGCGTGGATCATGCTGTCGTTACCCAGGTAGATGCCCACATGACTCACCCCCGGGCCCTTGCCGGTGGCGAAGAACAGCAGATCGCCGGGGCGAGCGCGATCGATCCGCGGCAAGCCGTCGTACTGGGCCTGGGACGAGCGTGGCAGGGCGATGCCGGCCCTGGAGTAGGCCATCTGTGTCAGGCCCGAGCAGTCGAGGCCACGCGGCGATGTGCCGCCGAACCGGTAGGGCGTGCCGAGTGCGTCGCGGGCCTCGGCGAGGATCAGCGCACGCTCCATCGAGAGTCCCTGCGCCGAACTCTCGGTCTTGAGCTCGGGGCCGGCGCAGCCGGTCAGCAGCAGGGCCAGGGCAAGCCAGATCATCAGGCGCGATGCGGGGCGGGAGGGGGTGGCGGGTCTCATTCAGGCGGTCCTTGCGACGGCGGTGAAGATCCAAGATAGCGCCCCCGTCGGTCGAGGGCCATGGCGCGGCCAGGGGCTGTCGCTGGGGACGGTCAGCGGAAGGACAGCCGCGTGCCATGGGCGAGCATCTCCTCCGGGGTCATGGCCTTGCCCGCCACCCCGATCATTTCGTCGCCACATTGATCGCTCCAGGTCAGTACGCCGTGGGTCAGGCCGACGCCGCCGAGCAGTTCGCGGATCTCGCCGGTGCCAAGAAAGGTGCGCGTCTTGCCGGCGGTGTCACACAGCGCCGAGATGCCGTTGGCGTGATGGAAACGCACGGTATAGATGCCGTCCATGGACTCGACCTCGACGATGGGCGAAAACCCATGTGACAGGGCGCTGGCGAGTGTCTTGATGGTGATCTGACTATCCAGGGTGTAGTCGACCTGGGCCATGGGGGCCTCCTGCGCGAGTGGCGGGCACGGCACATAGAGTGCCTCTCTTAGACTGGTTCACGCGGGCTCACCTGGCAACCTCGGCGCAGCCGGTGGCAGTGAGGCGCAGCCGGTGGCAGTGAGGCGCAGCCGGTGGCAGCGAGGCGAAGCCGGTGGCAGCGAGGCGTCGCCAGGGTCGGGCGTGCAGAGGGGGGCGTTGACGGATGCCCCTTGAGCCCAGGACTGGGGCGGGTATGGTAGAGATCTCCCAAGCCATGAGAAGGACCCAAGATGTCCCCTACCGCCCCTATTCGCTCCCTCACCCTTGCCGTTGCCGTTGCCGCTGGCGTTGGCCTCGGCCTTGCCGCGCCGGCGTTCGCCCAGGACCAGGAAGATGCCCAGGTCCGTTTTTCGGTACCCGCCTGGCCGGGTGTGACCGTCAAGACGGCCCTGGCGTCCACCCTGCTCGAGGCATTGGGCTACGAGCCGACCAGCGACGAGCTCGGGGCCACCATTACCTATCAGGCGCTGCGTCAGGGTGAGCTGGATGTCTTCCTCGCGGGCTGGCTGCCGGCGCAGCAGGCGATGTACGACGCCAGCTTCGAAGAGGGCCAAGCCAAGCTTGTCGACCTCGGCAACAACGTCGATGGTGCGCGCCTCGGCTTCGCCGTTCCGACCTACGTCTATGAGGCGGGGCTGACCTCGGCTGCAGACCTGGACGACGCAGAGTTCGCCGACAAGCTCGAGCGCACGATCTACTCCATCGAGGTGGGCACGGGGATGAGCGACTCGCTCAATGCCGCGGTGGACAACGACACCTACGGGCTCGGCGACTGGACCCTGTCGGAGACGTCCACGCCGGGCATGCTCAGTGCGGTCGATGCCGCCCTCAACCGCGAGGAGTGGATCGTCTTCGCCGGCTGGACGCCGCACTGGATGAACATCGAGTTCGACGTGCGCTATCTCGATGACCCCGAAGATCTGTGGGGCCCAGAGGGTGGCCGCAGCGATGTGCGCACCCTGGTGCGTTCCGAGTTCGCCGACAGCCATCCCAATGCCACCCTGCTGCTCGATCAGCTGGTGTTCTCCGCCGACGAGCAGAGCGACATGATTCGTGGCTTCAGCTACGAAGAACAAGCGCCGGAAGACGTCGCCCTGGACTGGATGCGGGAGCATCCGGCCAAGGTCGAAGGCTATCTCGAGGGCGTCACCACACGAGACGGCGATGAGGCCTGGCCGGTGGTCCGCGATACGCTCGAGATTCCCGCGACCTGAAACCGGACTCCTCGGGCGCTCGGCCTGCACTCCAGAGCTTTGAGCCGTCTCGAGTCCACGTACATTGAGGCCGCCCCACTGGGGCGGCCTCAATGATATCTGATGGGGGAGCCGTGGCGGCGGAGAGGGGGCTCGGCCCGCCGCGGCTCAGCTACGAGTGGTCGTGGCCATGCTCGTGTTCATGATCATGGTCGTGGTCGTGGTCGTGGTCGTGGTCGTGGTCGTGATCGTGATCGTGGTCGTGGTCGTGGTCGTGTGCCGGGTCGGAATCCGCCGGCGCCGGGGCGTCACCATTCGGTGTCGCGTGTTCCACCGCCCCCCGCGACAGGCCGGCGTGAAGCACTTCGGCATTGTGCAGCACCATTCCCAGATAGTGGGACGCGGTACCGCTTTCGGCCAGGGCGCCGGTATAGAGGGTGCCGGCGATGGGCACACCGGTTTCCTCGGCGAGTTGTTCCATCAGCGCCGGGCTCGACATGTTCTCCAGGTAGAGTGCCGGAATCTGGCGTGTCTTGATGGTATCGATCAGCGTGGCGAGGTCGGCAGCAGACGGTTCGGCTTCGGTGGATACCCCCACCGGCGACAGGAAGTGCACCCCGTAGGCCCGGGCAAAGTGGCCGAAGGCGTCGTGGCCGACGATCACCTGAGCGCCTTGGGGCAGGTCCTCGAACAAGGCATGGATCTCTGCGTCGGCGGCCGCCAGTTCGGCGATGTAGCCATCGGCCTGGGCGCGATACTCCGCCGCGTGGTCCGGATCGGCTTCGATCAAGGCGTCGCGAACATTGGCGGCATACTGCTGACCCGCGGCGAGATCGAGCCAGGCGTGGGGGTCGAGCGCGCCGTGATCGTGGCCTTCGTGACCGTCGGCGACCTCGGGCGACGGTTCGTGGCCATGGTCATGGTCGTGGTCATGGTCATGGTCATCATGTGCCGCCTGAGCTTCCCCGTTGTCGTGGTCGGCATGGGCGTGGTCGAGCGACCTGCCACGGTAGGGTAGCGGCTCGGTGCCGAGGCTTGCCTCGAGGGTGGCGCCCTGATATCCGCTGGCGTCGAGCAACCGGGTCATCCAGCCCTCGAACTGCAGGCCGTTGAAGACCACCAGGTCGGCTTCGGCCAGGGCGCGAACATCGCCGGGACGCGGCGAGTAGACGTGAGGATCGCTGTCCGGCCCGACCAGGGAGGTGACCTCGATCCGATCGCCACCGACGTTTTCGACGATGTCCGCGAGCACGCTGAAGCTGGTGACCACCTGAATCTTGTCGCTGGCCAGGGCCGCGGTTGCGCTGCCCAGTGCAGGCATCAGGGCCAACGCCAGATACCAGGCGCGAAAGCGGGGGCCGCGGCGAGAGGGCGCCGGGCAGGGCAAGTTGGGCAGGGGCATGGTGAACTCCGAGTGGATGAGGGTCAGGGGCATTCGTTGCGGCTGGCCGCCAGCGGAGCGGCGCGGCGACGCAGGCGTGCGGTCAGGCTGTGGTGGCGTCCGAACAGGGCGGAGAGCAGGTATGCCAGGCCGGCCAACAGGATGATCGAGGGCCCGGATGGCAGGCCCAGGTGATACGACAGCAGCAGGCCGCCGGTGCTTGCCACCAGTGCGATCACCACCGCCAGCACGATCAGGCCTTCCAGGCGCTTGCTCCAGAAGCGTGCGGTCGTCGCGGGCAGCATCATCAGCCCCACCGCCATCAGGGTGCCGAGGGTCTGAAAGCCGGCGGTCAGGTTGAGCACTACCAGGCCGAGAAAGACGCCGTGGATCAGTCCGCCGCGCACGCCTTGCCCACGCAGAAACAGCGGGTCGAGACACTCCACCACCAGGGCACGGAAGATCACCGCCAGGGTCACCACGATCAGGCTGCTGATGGCGGCAATCAGCAGCAGGGCGGTGGAGTCCACCGCCAGGATCGAACCGAACAGCACATGGGTGAGGTCGACGCTGCTGCCGCCGAGTGACACCAGCATCACCCCCGCCGCCAGTGAGATCAGAAAGAAGCTCGCCATGGCCGAGTCTTCCCGGTGGCCGGTCAGTTGCGACACGCTACCGGCGAGAATGGCGACGGTGAGCCCGGAGAGCATGCCGCCGAGGCTCATGGCCGGTAGCGAGAATCCGGCCATCAGGAAACCGAGGGCGACCCCGGGAAGAATGGCGTGGGACATGGCGTCGCCGATCAGGCTCATGCCGCGCAGCATCAAGAAAACCCCGAGCGGCGGGGCGGCCAACGATAGCGCCATGCCGGCCACCAGGGCGCGCGTCATGAAGGCGTAGTCGAAGGGCGCGATCAACCAGGCGTGCAGGATGGCGGTGAGGGAATCGATCATTCAGACGGATCCGGGAAAGGTCAGAGGGAGACGCGGGGGGCGCGACAAATGGCCGGTGTGGCGCTCGAGCAGCGCCTCGGGAGTCGCCCAGCGGCCGTGGCCTTGCGCCAGAATCAGCACATCGTCGGCGAGGCGTCCCAGCTGGTCCATGTCGTGGAGCACCACCAGGATAGTCGCCCCCTGGTTCGCCATTTCGCGCAGGACGTCCATCAACACCTCGATGGTGTCGGCGTCGACGTTGGCGAAGGGTTCATCGAGCAGCAGCATTTCCGCTTCCTGCATCAGGGTCCGGCCGAACAGGGCGCGCTGGCGCTGGCCGCCCGACAGCTCGCCCAGCGGCCGATGGGCCAGGTGCGAGATGCCAAGGCGTGCCATGATTTCCCGGCCGCGGCGGTAGTGAGCCGCGCAGTAGCCCTTGAGTGCCCCATGGCTCGGCCAGGTGCCGGTCATGATCAACTCTTCGACGCTCATCGGAAAGGTCAGGTCCAGCGCCAGCTGCTGGGGCAGCCAGGCGCGCCGTGCCGGCGGCACCTGACAGGCCACTCGGCCTGTCACCGGTGTCAGGGTACCCATGATGGCCTGGATGAGGGTGCTCTTGCCGGCGCCATTGGCACCGATCAGGGCGGTGATGGCGCCATCCTGAAAGCTGCCCTCCAGGTGTTCCAGTACGGTGTGCCCGCCCCGGGCGAGCTGCAGGTCCTTGAGCTCCAGGCGCGACATCAGGCCCACCACCCGGCGGACCAGGACACCGCCAGCCATAGCGCGGCCAGTGGACCGGCGACCCAGGCCAGGCGACGCCACACGGAGAGCGACATCAAGGAAAAGTGGCAAGGCCCTTCGGGGCGATGTTGGTGACGGTGTGACATGGAACCGGACTCCGAGCTGATGCGCTGAAGGTTATAACATAACAATTCCGTGTTCGGCCAGCTCCGATCGCCCGGGGGTCGGGGCGTCCGGGCATGCCACGAACACCGGAGAACCGCCCGTGCAGCGTCAAGCGGGGGCAGTGGCAGCGCCATCGGCGGTGACGCAAAAGAGGTAGGTGAGGCGCACTGTAAGGATCGACAGCAAGATCGACACTGCAAAATGTTCGATCCCGCGATAGACTGAAGAACGAAGGGCGAGTTCCTTTTCTGCATAGGACGAAAAAAGTCATACGGAGAACGTGTCATGTCATCGAAGTTGGGTCGTGCGACGTTGCTGGCGCTTGGGCTGAGTGCCACGCTGCTGGCGCTGTCTTCTCACTGCATCGCAGGCGGTAGCACCGGGTTGTATCTCGGCGCCGGCGCCGGTCAGCTGCAGGGCGATCACGACTTCGACGACGAGACCGGAATGGCCAAGATCTTCGCCGGCTACAACTTCGGTTGGCTGCCCTTTCTGGATGTTGGTGCCGAGCTGTCTTACCTCAACGGCGGCGAGCTGGATGGCGATGTGGACGGCAAGTCGGCATCGCTGGAGATCGAAAGCTTGCAGGCCATGGGCATCGCCGGATTCAGCTTCGGCCCGCTGGGGATCTACGGCAAGGCCGGGGTGGCGGATTGGGATGCCGAGCGTCGCGGCAGCGGTCTGGACAAGGACTATAGCGGTACCGACCCGGTCTATGGGATCGGTGCTCGGATGCAACTGTTCGATGTCACCGGGCGCCTGGAAGTGGAGCGCATCGATGCCGACAGAATCGGTAATGTCGATAGCCTGACCGGCAGCGTGGTCTATACCTTTTAGACGGGCATGGTCTGTTCGTTCGATGGCAGCCAAAGGGGCCGTCGCTTTCGCGACGGCCCCTTTGGCGTTTTATCGCCGGAAGGCGTCGACTTGACGTCGCCGCGCCATCGGCTTTCACCGCAATCGGTGCGAGCGATAGCGTCAATCATCCCCCCAAAGGGCATGTTTTGCTGATCTAGATCAAAAATCGGTTTACGCCGGCCGCCGAGGCATACTTAGTCGGGATGGCTGCGGGGGAACTGGCGCAGGATAAAGGAACGCATCCTTATCCTCTGCGAGGTGGATATGTCTCCATCGTTCGGCCAGTCCCTTCATTCCCCGCACCACAGGCGTCGACGGAACCGTCGACGCCTGTGGTGCGGGGGACTTGCCTGCTTCGCCCTGGCTGCCACGGTCGTGGGCATGCATCCTGGCGCGCTGGGCCTGCTGGCTCTGGTGCTTGCAGCCCTCAATACCTTGATGCTACCGATGATCCAGTCGGCGTTGCAGGGCATCAGTGAGCTGATCGCTCCCTGGTCTATCCTGCTGGGGCAACAGTGGACACATTCACTGATCAAGGCCGCCCTTCTGGCGGTGTGCTGGCTGTTTGCCATCTTCATCGTGCCCCCGAGCCTGGTCTGTCTCTATCTGTGCCGTCGTCCCGACCGTCATGGTGTTGGCTACTGAAACAGCCTCTCGAGGCCCAATCGATCGCAGGTAATGTCTTCCAGGAGCGCGACAACGGGTACCATGGGTGTCGACAACCCCGTTTCACCTACCACGACGCTCAAGGAGACCCGATGACCCGCCCGAAAGACCCCGCCCGGGATGTCCCATCGTCCCCCGCCAAGGCCCGTGAGGCCCTGGCGGAAAGCCCCTATGACAGGACCCTGGTCGCCCTCGACGCCTGGCATGCCGAGGATCCGCGTTCGGTAACGGTGGACGGCCACCGCATGCCGATGGAGCTATGGCACGCCGGGCGCATGAGCGCCTGGCTCGAGCGCCTCGATCAAACGCCGAGCGAGCCGGTTCGCCTTGCCGTGCGCGGCCAGCACCTGAAGCGCTGGGAGGTGTCACGGAAGGACTACCCCGAAGGCCGGGTGGGGTATCTGACCTGGCGGCGTGACCAGGGCAAGCGAGCCGGTGCACTGGTCGCCGGCGCCATGCGCGAGGCGGGGTTCGCCGATGACGCCGCCGATGCCGCCGCACGCATGATCCGCAAGCAAGGCCTGGGACGAGACGCCGGGACCCAGGCGGTGGAAGACTGCGCCTGCCTGGTCTTCCTGGAGAACTACTTCGGCGACTTCTCGCGTCAGGTCGAGCACGACCACCTGATCCGCATCGTCCAGAAGACCTGGGCCAAGATGTCGCCCCAGGCTCACCAGCTTGCCCTGGCCCTGCCCATGAGCGACGAAGCCCGTGGCCTGGTGGAAGAGGCCCTGGCGGGCGCTTAGCTTGGTGCAGGAAGCCACGAGATAACCCGAGGAGCGGGGCACCAGCGCGGGCCGTCACCGCAGCCCAGGCGGAGGGGCCATATCATTGGCAGCGCAACGCTTGGCGAAGGCCCGTTACGCTGTCAGGGAATGTTCGTTCGCCGTGTCACTGGGGATGTAGCCACTGCCGGCAGCGTCGACACCTGGCATGAATGAACGCGTCCGTTCCCCGTGCCCGCGGGATCAACCTCGTTACCCGAGCCGTTCGGCCATAACGCCGCCCCGCCCCTCGAAGGGATACGCCGTCGAGCGTTGAGTTCCAATCCTAACGCCTCAGCGCCAGCCAGTGGCCTTGGGCGTGGACGATGTCGTCGAGCTCGACGCGGTAGATCTGGCTTAGCCGTTCGGCCTTTAGCACCTCGGCGGGTGGGCCTTCGGCCAGGCGTTTTCCGTTGTCCAGCAGCCAGACCCTGTCGGCGAAGCTGGCGGCCAGGTTGAGGTCGTGAAGGACGCAGACGACGGCGAGGGACTGGTGGCGAACCAGGCGCCTGAGCAGGCGCATCAGGCTCTGCTGCTGGCCGATATCGAGGGCGCTGGTGGGTTCGTCGAGCAGTAGCAGGCGGTGGCTGTTCTCGGGGCCGCCTAGCTGGCACAGGGCTCGGGCGATCATCACCCGCTGCAGCTCGCCCCCCGACAGGGTCAGGACGCTGCGGCCGGCCAGGTGGGCCAGGTCCAGCTCACGCAGCCAGTAAGTGACCTCGTCGTCATCGCCGCTCGCCCCCAGGGCGGCGAGCTCCTCGACCCGCCAGGCGAACACCGGCCGATCTTGCTGGGTGACCACCGCACGGCGTCTGGCCAGGGCCTCCTTCGACCAGTCGCTCAAGGGGCGCTGGTCGAGGGTCACCTGGCCGAGCTGCGGGGCACGAAAGCCCGACAACAGATTCAACAAAGTGCTCTTGCCGGCGCCGTTGGGACCGACGATGGCCAGCAGCTCGCCGCTGTGCACGCTGTCGCTGAAGGCGTCGATTCGGGGTGGGCTTCGGTAGCCGGCGTTATCCAGCGTCAGCATGAGAGGCCTCTCGCGTAGCGGGCGTTGCACAATGACCCACGGCCAGAGCATGAGCGGTCTCTCGCCTGGCAGTCGTGGCGTTATGGTTCAGTGTCAGCATGGCGGCCTCTCGCGTAGCAGCAGCCACAGAAAATAGGGCCCGCCGATCAGGCTGGTAAGGAGCCCGACGGGGATCTCGGCGGGGTTGGCCAGGGTGCGGGCCAGGCCGTCGGCGACGATCAGCAGCACGGCGCCACCGAGCATCGAGGCCGGCAGCAGGCGGCGATGGCTCGGGCCGAGCCACAGCCGCAGGCAGTGGGGAATCAATAGGCCGAGAAAGCCGATGATGCCGGCCAGCGCCACGCTGACGCCGACGCCCAGGGCCGTTGCCAGGACCACCCGGCGGCGCAGCCTCGGGGCATCGAGCCCGGCGCCGTGGGCGGTGACGTCACCGAGCTGTAGCAGGTCCAGCTCGTGACGACTGCGGTATAGCCCCCACAGGGCGACGGGGGCGGCGATCCATAGGCCGATCACCGCCGGCCACAGCGCGTTGGCCAGGCTACCCATGCCCCACAGGCTGAGCTGGCGAAGCTCCTGGTCATCGGCGATGAAGGCCAGCACGCCGCCGCCGGCGGCGGCCAGGGTATTGATGGCGAGCCCCGCCAGCAGCAGGGTGAAGAGCGCGCCGCCGGCAGCCCCGGTGGCGCCGCGAGCCCCGATGGCGAAGACCACCAGGCCGACGCTGAAGGCGCCGACAAAGCCCGCCACGAATTGACCATAGAGCCCCAGCGCGCCCCCGGCGCCATCCAGCATCACGATCCAGGCGGCCACCGCGAGCCCTGCGCCGCTGGCCATGCCGAGCAGCGTCGGGTCGGCCAGGGGGTTGCGAAACAGGCCCTGCATGGCGGCGCCGCTGCCGGCCAGCAGCATGCCGACGGCGAGCCCCAGCGCCAGCCGCGGCACGCGCAATTGCCACCAGATACTCAAGGCCCGGTCGCTGGCGTCGCCGCTGAGCATGGCCCATGACAGCCCCAGGGGGCCGCTGGTGGCCGACCAGCCAAGCGCCAGGGCCAGGGCGACGCCGAGCCCTAGCAGTGGACTCGGACGGCGAACCCGCAAGGCCGTGTGACGCGGGTGTCTGGGCGGGGCCTGGGCCTTCATGGTGCGGCGGCCTGGGCGGGGCCGGCGGCCAATCGCCGGTGCAGGTCGATCAGCGCCTGGGGGGTGCGCGGCCCCAGGTTCATCAGCGCCACGCTATCCACCGGGACCACCCAGCGGGTCTCTGCGGCGGGCGTCTGGGCGAGTCCCGGCAGGCGCCACAGCCCTGGCTCACCCCCGAGCGCTGCGAGCCCATCCTCGGGCACGATGACGACCTCGGGCGCGGCGGGCACCAGGCCTTCGGCGGAGACGGGCTTGTAGCCCTGCATCTCGGCGAAGGCGTTGTCGGCGCCGAGGGCGTCGATGAGCTGCTGGGCGATGGTGGCGCGCCCGCCGATCATCGGCGTCATGCCGCCGTGGTGGAGCATGAACATCACCTTCAGGCCGGTGAGCGGCGCTAGCCGGTCGAGGCGTGCCAGGCGGTCATCGATCTCGGTGGCCAGTGCCTCGCCCGCGGCGTCGCGACCGACGGCGCGGGCGATCAGGCGTACCTTGTCGTTAATCGCCTCTAGGCGCGGCGGCGTCTGCACCTCGACCAGGGTCACGCCGCTGGCGGCGATCTGAGCCAGCACCTCCCTGGGCCCGGCGGCGTCGCTGGCGATCACCCAGTCCGGGGCCAGGCCCAGTACGCTTTCGCCGGAGAGCCGGCGTAGATACCCCACCGAGGGCAGCTCGGCGAGTTCGGGCGGATAGGTGACGGTGTCGTCGCGGGCGATCAGCCGATCCGCCAGCCCGAGGCGGGCGAGGATCTCGGCCACGTCGCCGCCGAGCGCCAGCATTCTGGCCGCAGGCTCTTGTGCCTGGCTGACGGCCGACGAGCAGGCGATCAGCACGATGGCCAGGGAGGCGGCGCGCGCCCGGGAGGTGAGTCGGCGCGCCAGGCCCGCCGTGAGAGAGTGTCGCGGTTGCATGATCAGCGCCTCACGCCGCTGTGCCGGTGAGCTCGAGAGACGCCAGCAGGGCTCGCCAGGCCGGTGCTTCCGGGGCCCCTTCGCGGCGTTCGCCGTAGATCTGCAGCACCAGGTCACCGCTCGTATCGAAGGCCTCTAGGCTGGTCACGCCGCCGTCGGCGTTGGGCTTGAGTACCGCCCATACGCGATCGATGGCGGCATCCTCCAGGTGCAGGGTGGCGTCGTCGGCAAACAGGTTCAGCCAGCCGCGTCTGCGCTCAGGCTGGGGCACGCAGCCGGTTCGGATCTGCACGCAGCCTGGGCTTGCCACGAACAGCATCAGCGGCTGGCCTTGGGTGGCGGCGCCACGCAACAGTTGCTCGACGCTGCCACTTGGCAGGGGGCGGGTGAAGCGCCCTTGCATCAGCATATTGGCGTCGCGACGGCTCAGCTGGTAGCGGCGCAGCAGGCCGAAGAACTGGTGCACGTCGGTCATCGCCGCCCAGTCGTCGCCGAGGCCCGGGGGCGGCGTTGTTGGAGTCGGCGCGCCTGCCGGGCTCGCCTGGCCGACGAAACAGGGCTCGTCCGTGCTGGCCGCTTGCCACAGCTGCTCCCACGCCTCGGGGGACGTCGGCTGCTCGCAGAAGACCTTGTGCAGGGCGCGGCCGTGACGATCGAAGATCTGCAGGCTCAGGCGCTCACCGCTGGGTAGCGCATCGCGAATCAGGCAGGCCCAGTACCACTGGCCGAACAGCAGGCGCAGGTCGAGCCCCCCGGGTGCCAGCAGCAGGCCGGCGTGGGCACCGCCGGAAAGCGGGGGATACTCGCCGCGCTGCTCGAGCACCGCGTGGCGGGAGCGGGTCAGCGCCTTGACCGGTCCGAGGCTTTTAAAGCGTGCGGCGAGCTCGCGGGGGGCGAGGTCGATGGTCATCACGTCTTCGCCGATGCGTGCCGCCTGGAGCGCGCCCTCGCTGATGTCCAGGCGCTCTGCCAGCACGATGGCCGGGGTGTGGGGATCGTTCTTACGCAGGGCGCGAAAGGCGTCGAGGATGGCGGTGCGTGTGTCATCGCTCATGGCGTGTCTCCTACCATTGGTAGCTTAGGTTGGCGAGCAGGCTGCGACCGTCGCCGAGGCTGCCGTCGGGGCGATACCACTCTTGATCGGCGAGGTTAGCCAGGCGCAGCGAGGCGCTCAGCGGTGCGCTCGCCTGCCAGCTCAGCTGCAGGTCGTTCAGCCCGTAGCCGGGCAGACGAGTGCCATCGCCGGTGTCGTCGAAGTCGCGGGCGAAGCGTCCGCGCCAGGCAAGGGTCAGTGCCGCATCGGCGAAGTGCCAGTCGGCGCCGAGGGTCGCCTCCAGCGGGGTCTGGCGCTCGAGGTCGGCGCCGCTGTCGCGATCGCGCCCCGAGACCCGAGACAGCGCGACGAAGGTGTCCAGCGGCGGCAGCGCCCCCGGCTGCCAGCCGAGGCGGGCGTCATAGCCCCACAGGTGGGCGCGCGCGACGTTCACCGCCTGAGTGGTGCCGGCGATGATGTCCACCGAGGAGTCGATGAAGTCGTCTGCCTTGGTATCGAAGTAGCTGGCGCGGAGCGACCAGTCGCCTTGTTGCCAGCCGAAGCCGCTCTCCCAAGTCTTGCTGGTCTCCGGGTCGAGGTCGGGATTGGGGATCCAGAAGTTGTCGGGGACGCAGAAGAATGGCCCGGCGCAGAAGCCGGCGAAATGGCGGTCGTTGGCGTATAGCTCGGTCAGGGTCGGGGCGCGGAAGGCCTCGGCGTAGCCGCTGTAGATCACCCAGGCGTCACTCGGGCGCCATGACAGACGCACCTTGGGCGAGATCTGGTCCTCGTCGCTGTCGCGACCCGCATCGTCGTCGGCGCGATAGGTGTCGTAGCGCGCGCCGAGGCCAAGATCGAACTCGCCGATGCCGCCATCGTCGACGTAGCGGCCGACCGTCAGGGTGTCGTCGACATACACTGATCCAGTGTCGATGTCGGCATCGGGGAAGCCGGAGGCGCCGCCGGAAGGGTCTTGGCTTGCGCGCTCGATCTCGGCGCCGAAGACCAGCGTCTGGTTGAGCCAGCCGTGGTCGAGGTGGTGGACGCCATCGCTCTGCAGGCCGTAGCGAGTCAGGGTGCGCGATGCCTCGTCGTCGATGTCCTGACGGCTTAGGCTCGCTCGCGTCTCGAGGCGCGTCGTGGCGCTGGGCGACCACAGGTGGGCGAGCTGGGCGTTGTCGCTGACCACTTCTCGATCCACCTCGGGGTTGCTGGCGCTGGCCTCGATCACCTGGGGATTGGCGGGCTGGCGGCTGTCTTCGTCGTAGTGCTGCCAGCTGGCGCTCAGGCGCTGGTTCTCGGCGATCTGCCAGCCGCCCTTGGCCAGCAGGCTGGTCAGGTCGGCGTCCTCTTCGGCGTCTTCTCCACCGGCGCGGCGGATGTCTCCGGAGTCGCTGTAGCCCAGCGATACCAGGCCATCGAGGGCGCCAACGCCCTGCCCCTGGCGGCCGAATAGGGTGATATGGGAGCCGATCTCGTCGGCGGCGGTCGCCCCGGAAACCGACAGGCGCACGCCACCGTCCTCGCCGCGGGCCAGCAGGTCATCGGCATCCACCGTGGTCAGGCTGACCACGCCCCCCATGGCGTTGCCGCCGTACAGGCTCGACAGGGCCCCCCGGGCGATCTGGACCTGCTTGATCAGGCCGGGGTCGGAGAAGAAGTTGCCAAGATGGCCGGTGTCGATGTCCTGGCGCACGCCATCCATGACGATCAGCACGCCGTTCTCGTCGAAGCCGCGCAGGGTCAGGAATTGCCCGTTGCGGCGTCCGCTGCCGCCGACGTGGACGCCGGGCTGCTGGGCGATGACGTCTTCCCAGCGCGTGGCGGTGGCGAGTGCCGGGTCGTCGCGCTCGATGACGTCGATGATCATCGGCGCGCGATGGACATCGCCGGGCAGGCGTGTGCCGGTGACCAGCAAGGGGGGCTCGAGCCGCACGCCGTCGGTGGCGGTGGCATAGGGGCCGGTGGCGCCATCGAGGCCATGGGCGGCGGTGTCGGGGGGGGCGGCCTGGGTCGCCGAGGCGCACAGCGCCAGGGCCAGCCAACCGCCACCGGAAATTACAGCTTTCATCGGTGAGGCTTCCACTGTGGGGACTTGGCTGGCTTGGGCAATGCCCTGGCTGGCGAGAAGACGGGGCGAATCGGTCGCCGACGTCGATGGTCAGGTGATGCACCTTGGTGGTGCGCGGCATGCGTTGCCGTGTTCACGCTTGCCAATTGCGCGCCGCTGGCGAGGCCGGCGGCGTGGGCGTTGGTCGCGTCAGGTGGTCAGAATCAACTTGTCGTTGCGCGTCCTGCGCAGGTGATAGCGCTGCCCGCGGTGTTCGATGATCAGGCGGCCTTGCTCCCCCAGCAGGGCGTCACTCGACACCCGTCGATCCCGAGACCCCTGGGGATCGATGACCCGGCGATGGGGCGCATCGCCAGCGCTGACGCCGGTGGAGGCGGTGGAAGCGGTGGGCAAGTTCGAGGGGGCTGACATGGTGAAGGCATCCGTAAGCGAAAGCGGCCCGATGGCCAGGGGTTAATGATAATTATTATCAAAAGATAACAGGATGCATTGTTGTTGAAAAGTCGAGGGCTTGCAAGGTGTGGCGTGTGGGCAGCACTGATGGTGGTGCCGCTGGGGAAGCACCCGCAAAGGGAAAGCGGCAGACGTGAGTGGCGTCGCTGCGTGACTTGACAGAAGCGCTAAACGCGACCACATTACAAACGACAATGATTCTCATTGTTTTATTCTATGATTCGTTCTTCAGGAGGTCGTCATGTCCTATCGCATCAAGACTGCGCTCCACGGTGCCAACCCGAGCCTCGAGATCTTCGACGTGAGCTCCGGCTCGATGCGGATGGCCTGGGAGTATCCGAAGGTCGCCACGAATACCGAGGAGACCGATCCGGAACTGCTTGCCATGCGCCGGGAAGAGGCGATCCATGATCTGTTTCGGCGCCTGTTTCTGCTGACCACCGAGCAGTACTTGAAGGGAGAGTTGGCGAACCCGCGGGCCGGGTCAGGTGCCGTCGAACGCCAGGCGCATTGAGCCCTGGGGATGGCAGGGTTTGCCGTGGCGCAGCCACAGCACGCCGGCGCTGAGGTCCATGACGACGCTGAACAGGGTCTCCATGCGCTCGTCCTCTGGTACCTCTGAGGCGAAGTGACGACACAGGGACTCCTGCCCCGGCTCGTGGTCACCGAGCAGGGCAAACAGGCGCTCGGGGCCGGGTGGCGCCTCTTGGTTCGGCGCTTCTCGTTGCCCGTCATGCTGGGGAAGATTGAGCTCGGCTTGGAGGCTCTCGAGCAGCGTGTCCAGGCGCGACAGGCGCGCCCAGGAATCGGGCTTGGGAAAGTCCTCGAGCCAATGCGTCGCGCTGTCGCTGACGAGGTGATTGGTGTGGCTGACCACGCCATGGCGTGGCGGCAGTCGGCCGGGCTGGCCGGCGTGGACCTCGTAGCCGCAGGCCTGGCCGCTGCCGTCGGCGATAAGAAAATGCGCCGGCGCGCAGACGCCGTGCATGGCCACGGCTTCGGCCTCTTCGGCGCTGTGGCTCTCGAGGATCTTGCGCAGGGCGACGTGGATCGGCAGGCCCTCGCCGCAGGTCGCCGAGCGAATGGCGTTGAGCGCGACGCCGACGCCGCGATCGTTCAGGCCCACCTTGGCCACCATGCCGGCCTCGCCAACGCTGATCAGGCTAGGGGCGCCCGGGGCGTGGATACGCAGCGCCACGAGGTGTTCGCCCTGGTCGGCGCGCCAGTCCCAGTTCTGGGCCAGCCACTGGTGGCCCTGGTGGGCGAGAGAAAACGCCGAGCAGCCGCCGCTGGCGCGGGTCAGCGAGATCTCGCTGCGACAGTTCAGCGTCAGGATATCGGACAGGTCGCCGTCGATGCCCTGGGCCATGCCGTCCATTTCCTCGATGATGTCGGGGAAGCGCTGCTCGATCATCGGCAGAAAGCGCTCGGCATCGCGCCGCGCCTCATGCCAGCGTAGCCCGACCATGGCGTGAAACATGCGGTCGTAGACGTCGATGCTGGCGATGATCGCCGCCTTGTGCAGGCGGCCATGGGTCAGGCCGATATCGAAGCGGCTGCCGGAGAGTTCGGTGAGTTGCATGTGGGCCTCGCTGGGGGATGTCCTGCGGCGGCGTGTCCTGAATTTACTCTAGCAGGTCAGATGGCGCTGGGGGCTATCCAGGTCACCGGCAGGTGCCGGTAAAATGTTTGTTCGAGCGGGCTGCGTCGACTCGTCGCGGCGAGTCGACGCGATTCCTTGTCCCACGGCAGCTTTCGTACAAGTGGGCATGAAAAGCCCACAAAGAGGCGCAGGACACTGACGAACCCTGGCATTTTGCTAGCGTGCTTGCGGGTATGCTCGAGGGGTGGTCCATGCAGGGCCCTAGTCACGAGGATACGTCCATGAAAGCAAAGATTGCGCTCTCCATCCTGGCACTTGCCATCCTGCCACTGAGTGCCCAGGCGGGCATCGTCGATGGTCGCATCGCCAAGTACGCAACGGAGCCAATGGTGCCTGCGACTTCTCCTTGCTCCAACCACCGCTCCACCCACTGCGGTGAAGCGGCCCAGCAGGCGTCACACCAGGCCGGTGTCGACCAGAAGGCCGCGCAGTCCGCTGACCATGAGGCCGACTCGGTAGCTCGCTGAATCCAGGCCACTCGCTGTACCCGACCTCGCGCCGTCCATGGGACGGCGCGCTGCATTGGTGACTAGGGTGGCATCACCCCTTGTGCCGAGCGTTGTAGACGGTTTCGTCGAGTTCGCCTTCGCTCTTGCCGACCAGGGTGGTGACCATCAGGTCACCCGCCACGTTGACGCTGGTACGGGCCATGTCGAGGATACGGTCGACGCCGGCGATGACCGCCAGGGCCTCCAGCGGCAGGCCGATCTGGGCCATGACGATAGACAGCATGACCAGGCCTGCGCCGGGCACGCCCGCGGTGCCGATCGATGCCAGGGTGCCGGTCAGCACGATCATGCCGTAGTCGGCCATGGACAGGTCGACGCCGATCAGCTGGGCGATGAACACCGCCACGACCCCTTGATAGATGGCGGTGCCGTCCATGTTGATGGTGGCGCCTACCGGCAGTACGAAGCCTGCCACACCGTCGGACACGCCGAGGTTCTTGGTCGCGCAACGCAGTGACACCGGCAGAGTGCCGGAGGAGGACGCCGAGGAGTAGGCCACCACGAGGGCGTCGAGAATGCCCTGCAGGTAGCGCATGGGGTTGAGACGCCCGAGCAGCGCCAGCAGCCCCGAGTAGACCACCAGCACGTGAACGATGCTGGCGAGATACGCCACCCCGATGACCTTGGCGAGCGGCAGCAGGACCTCGGCGCCGTAGCTGCCGGCGACGTGGGCGATCAGGCCGAAGACGCCGATCGGGGCAAACGCCATGACGATGGCGGTCAGCTTGACCATGGCCTCGGCGAAGCCCTCGAAGACCCGCACCACGGGCTCGCCCTTGTCGCCGATCAAGGTCAGCGAGATGCCCAGGCCGATGGCAAACACGATAATCTGCAGGATATTCCCGCTGGCCAGCGCCTCGATCGGGTTTTGCGGCACCAGGCCGACCAGGATGTCGATCAGGCTCGGGGCTTGCTGGGTGTCGCCCGCGCCGGTCTCGAAGCTCATCGTTAGGCCGACGCCGGGCTCGAACAGCCACGAAGCGGCGAGGCCGATGGTGATGGCGAAGGCGGTGGTGAGGAGATACAGCGCGATGGTGCGCGCACCGATGCGGCCCATCTTCTTCGGGTCGCGCATGCCGGTGATGCCGACCACCAGCGTCGAGAACACCAGCGGGACGATCAGCATCTTGATCGCGCTGATGAAGATGTCGCCGAGGGGTTTGAACAGGCTGGCGTCCTCGCCCATCACGACGCCGGCGAGCACGCCGAGGGCGAGGCCAGCGAGAATTTTCTGCCACAGCGGAATGCGTCGCCACAGGCTCGTACGCGACGCCTGTGAGTCGTCTGGGGTGTCTCCTGGCATGGGGAGCTCCTGAAGGGCGCTGGGCCCGGGAAAAGCGGATGGCACTGTCGCCCGTTGTCGCGGCGTGCCGAGTGGCAGGCCGCGATGGCGTGAAACGTGCCGTGGGAATTCAGGCGATCAGCATGGCGAAGCGTGATTCTACAGAAGGATCCGCCAGGACACTTTCAGAAATACTCCATGTGTTCTATTGGTTGCGACGTCAATAGAGTAAAGATCGCGCCGTTTCATCCCTCGCTGCCGGTGCCTGTGGCGTTGCTGGGGGAAGCCCCCTCGAGGGTCCGCTCGAGCAATTCGTGGAAGGCCGACCACGAGGCCTGGTCGGCGCGCTCGCGGTAGCGATCGCTGCCGAACACGGTGAAGGCGTGGGGGGCGCCGGAATAGACCTGGATTTCATAGGGCACCGCGGCGCCTTCGAGCTCTTCCGAGAGCGCCGCGACCTCGCTCATCGGCACCGAGGTGTCGGCGCCGCCGTGGGCGATCAGGATCGGTGGCGTATCGGCGCCGTAGCCTTGGCCGCCTGGCGTTGCTAGACCGCCGTGGAAGCTGGCATAGCCTTGCACGTCCTGGGCGGCGCCGGAACGGGCCAACTCCAGTACCACCGCGCCTCCGAAACAGTACCCCATGACCACGGTCTGCTGGCTGGCGCCCTGTTCCCTGGCCTGGTCCAGGCCCGCCAGGGTCAGTTGGCGCATGCGCTCGCGGTCCTCGTAGAGCGCGGCGGTGGCCGCCTTCTTGGCCTCGGTTTCCGCGGGGCGATTGCCGGTCCCGTAGAGATCGACGGCGAAGGCATCGAAGCCGGCCTTGGCCAGCATCTCGGCGCGTTGGCGTTCGTAGTCGGTCAGCCCATCCCAGTCGTGAATGATCAGCACGCTGCCGCGGGGCTCGCCCTCGGCCTTGGCCAGGTACCCCTGGAAGCTTTCGCCATTGACCTGGTAGTCGACGCTGTCACCGGCAAGCGCCAGGTTGCCGCTGGCCAGGGTCAGGGCGGCGGTGCAGGCGAGACTCGACAGGGCGTTAAACGGGAGACGAGGGGGCATCGGAAGGCTCCTTGTGTGGGTCCAGGGACGCAGGGGGCGGCCCAGCCGTGGCGCGATAACCAGAGATGCCGCCACCTACGGCTCCGCGCGGGTTGGCCACGGCCTGGCATCATCGTTCTCCTGCAGTATAGGCAGCCCGCGTGGCGACGCGGCTAGCGTTGGCAGTGTGTACTTGAGTTTTGTTCGCCCCCCTTCCAGATTGAAGGGGTGAGGACACTCCGCACCTTTTTTCAGTACAACTACAGCGAGACGAACAATCATGAAAAAGCGCGTACTGGCGACGGCGGTGGCCGCGACCACCCTGGCCATCGGCTCCATGGCCCAGGCCGACGTCAAGATCGGTTTTCTCGGGGGCTTCACGGGTGGCATCGAGAGTCTGACTCCGCCGATCTTCGATGGCGCTCAGTTGGCCGTCACCCATATCAACAACCAGGGCGGCATCCTCGATGGTCAGAATGTGGTGATGCCGACCGGTGACACGACCTGTTCCGATGCGTCCGCCGCCTCCAACTCGGCCGACCGCATGGTCAATACCGAAAAGGTCACCGCCATCGTCGGCGCCCTGTGTACTGGGGCCACCATCGCGTCGGCCAATAACGCGGCCATTCCGGGCGGGGTGACCATGGTCTCGCCGGCCTCCACGGCGCCAGCGGTCACCGATCTCGACGACAACGACCTGGTGTTCCGTACGGTGCCGTCCGATGCCTTCCAGGGCGAGATGCTGGCCAAGCTGCTGCTATCCAAGGACATCGACGAGGTCGCCGTCACCTACGTCAATAATGACTATGGTCGCGGCCTGTCCGATGCCTTCGCTACTGCCTTCGAGAATGGTGGTGGTAGCGTGACGGAGAACCTCGCCCACGAGGACAATCGCGCCGACTATCGCAGTGAACTCGGCACCCTGTCGGCGACCGGTGCACAGGCGCTGGTGGTGCTGGCCTACGCCGACACCTCGGGCCAGACGGTGCTACGTCAGGCGTATGAGAGCGGCATGTTCACCCAGTACGTGGGGGCCGACGGCATGGTCGGTGACAGCCTGATCGAGGCCATCGGCGCCGATGTGCTCGATGGCATGATCGCGACTCGTCCCGGTAGTCCGGATCTGCCCGGCACCGAGATCTTCAAGGAGCTGGCCGACAACGCCGACGTGGACCCGAGTGCGGTGTTCGCCGCCCAGGCCTATGACGCCGCCTTCCTGCTGGGGCTGGCCATCGAACAGAACGGCAGCGATGAGCGCGAGGGGGTCTCGGAGGCCCTGCGCAGCGTCTCTTCGCCCCCCGGTGAGGTCATCCTGCCCGGCGAGTGGGAGAAGGCCCTGGGCCTGATCGCCGACGGCAAGGAGATCAACTACGAAGGCGCCTCCGGTACCCAGGACTTCGACGACAACGGCGACGTACCCGGCGTGGTCCAGGAGATGGTGGTGAAGGATGGCACCTTCACCGGCCTGGGCTTTGTTGAATAAGGTTTTGTCGAGTAAGGCCCTGGCGCCTCACGCGACCCAGTCACGGGCGGCATAGCCGTCCAGCCAAAGCGCCAATGCTCGCACCATGTGGCGCTCCACCAAGGCCCCCGGCTCACGCCGGGGGCCTTGTTCATTGTGGGGCGGGGTGTTGATCGTAGCGGCGCTAGCCAGCCTGGGCCGGCAGCGGCGACCGTGCGATGACATCCTGCCAACGACAAGGCCCCAGACCGATGTCTGAGGCCCTGGTGTCACGTCGATTGATGTCAGTGGATGAGTGTCAGTGGGTTGATGTCACGTGGATTGGGCGCTAACGCTTAGTCGTGGTGCTTGACCTTCTCCGGCAGCAGGCCCTTGGGGGCGAAGCGCAGCACGACGGTGATCAGCAGGCCGATGACGAAGACCCGGGCTTGCAGCGCTCGGCTCTCGAGGTTGGTCGGTATCTCCCAGTCGAAGTTGGCCTGGCCGAAGTGGGCGGCGAGTTCCATCACATAGAGTGCCAATGGCTCGGACATGATCCAGATGATGTACACCGCCACGGCGCCGAAGATGGTGCCGAGGTTATTGCCGGGGCCGCCGAGGATGACCATCACCAGCACCAGAAAGGTGTGGTTCAGCGGCAGGTAGCCCTGGGGGTCGAAGATACCGTTGAAGCTGCCGAGCACGGCGCCACCGATGCCCATCAGGATGCAGCCGAGTACGAAGATTTCCAGGCGGCGGCGATTGATGTCCTTGCCCATCGCCGCCGACGACTCTTCGTTATCGCGAATGGCGCGGATCATCCGCCCCCAGGGGGCGTTGTAGGCGCGGTGCAGGAGCAGGAAGATCACCGCGATGATGACCGCCGTGATCGACAGGTACAGGGCACGAGACAGGGTGAAGCCGACCTCGGCGGGACCCGGCACCGGCCAGGGTAGCGGCGAGACCGTGGCGGTGCCCCGGGTCAGCCAGTCGGAGTTCTTGAGAAACGCCTTGATGATTTCGGCGATGCCGAGGGTGGCGATGGCCAGGTAGTCACTGCGCAGCCCCAGGCAGACGTGACCGATGAAGTAGCCGATGACGCCGGCCAGCAGACCGCCGACGATCCAGCCGGTCCAGGTCGGCAGGCCCAGGCCGCCGACGAACTCGACCTGATCCTCGATCCGCTCGGTCACCTCGCGAAACTGGCTGATCACCACCATGTAGAGCACCAGGGCGGCTAGCACGGTGACGATGGTGCGCAGCGTCCTGGGCAGGCCGACGCGGTCGAGCCGAGACGCGGCGAACACGATCAGGCCGGCGCCGAGGATGTAGATCAGCACCAGCCCCAGTTCGCCCGGCAGGGAGCTGGCCCAGAAGGCCTCATTGACCGGCACGCTGAAGGACATGGCGGCGAAGCCGCCGAGGGCGACGAAGCCCATGACGCCGGCATTGAACTGCCCCGCATAGCCCCACTGGATGGTCAGGCCGAGGGCCAGGATGGCGTAGCAGGCGGCTTCGACCAGCATGCGGGTCGAGTAGGCGGCGCCCATCGCCAGGTAGACCCCGGCCACGGCCACGGCCAGCAACACCAGAAGCGTCAGCTCCCGGGCCGGGAAGGTGCTGACGACAGCGCTCGTGTCGTCGCGGCGGTGCGGGTTGTTGGAATTCGTGTTCATCAGATCACCTTGCCCTTGAAGATGCCGGTGGGGCGCCATACCAGGATGGCGACCAGGATGAAGAACGGCACCACGATCTTGTATTCGGTACCGACTAGCGCCAGGTTGCTCGGCAGGTCGAGCCAGTCGGGCAGGCTGTCGCGTATCGGCCGCAGCAGCACGCTCCAGTTGAACACCGCCAGGGTTTCGGCGAAGCCGACCACGAAGCCGCCGGCGACGGCGCCATAGGGGTGGCCGACGCCGCCGACGATGGCGGCGGCGAAGATCGGCAGCAGAAGGAAGAAGCTCAGGTCGGGTTTGAAGGTCACGTCCATGGACAGCAGGGTACCGGCGATGGCGGCAAGGCCTCCGGCGATCACCCAAGTCACCGCGACGATGGTGTTGGTATTGATGCCCGAGGCCTTGGCCAGGTCAGGGTTGTCGGACATGGCGCGCATGGCCTTGCCGAGCCGTGAGCGCGACAGGAACAGGTGCAGCCCGACGACGGCCACCAGCGTCAGCACGAACAGGTACAGTTGGGGCTCGGTGATCACCACCGGCACCCGGACGCCTTCGATGGGCAGGGCCAGGCGGAAGATCTCCTTGCGATCGTCGACATACAGGCTCTGACCACCGGTGCCGGCGAACAGGCGAATCAGTCCCTGCAGCATCAGGGTCACGCCCAGCGATCCGATGACCATGACGATGGGCTTGACGCCGTGGGCCCTGAGCGGCTTGTAGAAGGCCTTGTCGATGCCTACCGCGAGCAGCGCCGTCAGGGCCATGGCCAGCGGCAGCATGACAATCGCCGTCGGCACGCCGATGGCATCACCGGCGCCGGGGAACAGGGTCACCAGCAGCAGCACCATGAAGGCGCCGAAGGTCATCATGTCGGCGTGGGCGAAGTGGGCGAAGCGCATGATGCTGAACACCAGGGTCACGCCGACCGCCCCGATCGCGTAGATCGAACCGGTCACGCTGCCGGCGATCAGCACGTTGTTGATGAAGAATACGAACTCGTTCAAGGCAATATCTCCGCGGAAATCGAGGACGGCTAGCCGCCGAGGAAGCTCTTGGCGACGTCAGGATCGGCCAGCAGCGCCTGCCCGGTGTCGGTGAAGCGGTTCTGGCCGGCGGCCAGCACGAAGCCCTTGTCGGCGATGGCGAGCGCCTGCTTGGCGTTCTGCTCCACCATCAGGATGCCGACCCCCGCCGCGTTGACCTCCTTCACGCGGTCGAAGATTTCCTGCACGTACTTGGGCGAGAGACCCGCGGTGGGCTCATCGAGCAGCAGAAGCTTGGGTTCTGCCATCAGCGCTCGGCCCATGGCCACCATCTGGCGCTGGCCGCCGGAAAGCTCGCCGGCACTCTGGTGGCGCTTGTCGTGCAGCGGCGGGAAGAACTCGTAGACCTTGGCCAGCATGCGCTTGATGTTGTCGGGCTTGAGATAGGCGCCCATCTCGAGATTTTCCTTCACCGTCATGCTCGGGAAGATATTGTGTTCCTGGGGCACGAAGCCCATGCCGAGCTCCACCAGGCGGTTGGTGGGCAGGTTCTGGATCGGCTCACCACGCAGCAGAATATCGCCCTGGGTGACGTTCAACAGGCCGAAGACGGCCTTCAGCATGGTGGACTTGCCGGCGCCATTGGGACCGACGATGACGCCGATCTCATCGGCTTCGATGGCCATGTCCACCCCGTTGAGGATGTTCATGCCGCCGTAGCCTCCGTACACACTGCGTGCGTCGAGTAGTGGCATAGGGTGTGGTTCTCTGCGTTCAGCCGCTTGTGGCGCCTGCCCCTGGACGGGGATGTTGTTATTGGGCTCCGCCGATCGGGGCGGGCGAGTCATGGTCGAACGGTATTAGGCCGCACCGGCACCGAAGTACGCCTCGATGACCTCGGGGTTGTTCTGGATCTCTTCGATCGATCCCTCGACCATCACCGAACCCTGTGCCAGCACGATGACCGGGTCGCACAGCCGCGCGATCATGTCCATGTCGTGCTCGATGACCAGGAAGGTGTAGCCGAGTTCGCGATTGAGCCGCTCGATGTTGCCCATCAGGTCGCCGAGCAGGGTACGGTTGACACCGGCGGCGATTTCGTCGAGCAGCACCACTCGGGCGTCGGTCATCATCGTGCGGCCGAGCTCCAGCAGCTTCTTCTGGCCACCGGACAGGTTGCCGGCCAGCTCATTGCGCACGTGATTCAGGCCGATGAACTCGATGACCTCCTGGGCGCGCTGCTTGACCTCGGCCTCACCCTTGCGCACCAGCGCCGGCGATAGCCAGGCCTTGGCCAGGGATTCGCCGGCCTGGTTCGGCGGCACCATCATCAGGTTCTCCAGTGCGGTCATGTTGGAGAACTCGTGGGCGATCTGGAAAGTGCGCAACAGGCCCTTGTGAAACAGCTCGTTGGCGGGACGGTTGGTGATGTCTTCGCCGTCGAGCAGCACCTGGCCGGCATCCAGTGGCAGGGCGCCGGCGATGATATTGAACAGGGTCGACTTGCCCGCGCCGTTAGGGCCGATCAGTCCGGTGACCGAACCTTCCTCGACCTGGATCGAGCAGTCATTGATCACGCGCAGGCCGCCGAAGGCCTTGTTGACGTGACGCACATCGATGATGGCTGCCATGGGTTGTCCTGTGAGTTGTTGTTGTCTGTCGTTGTTGTCTGTCGTTGTTGTCTGTCGTTGTTGTCTGTCGTTGTGGTCGGTGGTTGTCGATCGTGGCGGGTTGTCGCCGTGGCCCAGGGGAACGCGCTATTGCCTGGTGCCCTTCAGGCTCGCGGTCATGGCGAGGCGAGGCGGGGCATCGCCGTCGAGTTCCCGCCAGGCGAGCATTCATCGTGGGGCGTCGCGCTGCCTGCCCAGGAGGCGACTGGCGGCGACGGCGCCAACGATGACGGCAGCGCCGACCGCCGGCAGCGTGTAGCCTTCGATATACGGCAGCGCACGCAGAAACACGAAGGCCACACCGGTCGGCGCGACGAATCGCACCAGAAAGCGCCACAGCTTGAGCCAGGGTTCGCGGGAATGCATTTCCTTCATCGATTCGGTGCGGGTCAGGGCCCAGCCGGCGAACAGGGCCACCAGCAGGCCTCCGAGGGGCAGCGTGACGTAGGTGATAAGCTCGATCACCTCGAAGCCGCTACGGCCGAAGAGGTCGTGGAACGGACTTTGGCTCGACCACAGGTTGAAGCTCACTACCGTGATCAGTCCCAAGGTCCAGGCCAAGGCGACCACCAGTGCGACCGCGGCCGCACGGCTCAGCGGGAAGCGCTCCACCAGGTAGGCGGCCACCGGCTCGATCAGCGAAATGGCGGAGCTTGCCGCCGCGCCCAGGACCAGCACGAAGAAGATGGCGCCGACCAGTGATCCCGCCGGCATGGCGGCGAAGGCCAGCGGCAGCGAGACGAACATCAGCCCCGGCCCTTCGTCGGGGGCGAGGCCGGCACCGAACACCAGGGCGAAGATCGCGAGCCCTGCCAGCAGTGCGACGCTGGTATCGACCAGGGCGATGGTGAAGGCGGTGGTGGTCAGCGATGTCTCGCCGGACATGTAGGCGCCGTAGGCCATGATGGCCCCCATGCCGAGGCTCAGCGTGAAGAATGACTGACCCAAGGCCGCCAGCCAGCCCGCCAGACTCAGATCGCTCAGCTGGAAGCGGAACAGGAAGTCGGCAGCCGCGCTCATATCGCCTACGGACGCGGCGTAGAACAGCACCACCAGCAGAATCACGAGCAGTGAGGGCATCAGCAGGCGCAGGCCGTTTTCCAGGCCGCGATGGATGCCGAGGCCGACGAGCAGGCCGCAGCCGCCGAGAAACAGGCTGTGGTAGACCGTCATGGTAATCGGCGCCGCCAGCAGTGCCGCGTACTCCTGCTCGAGCCGCACCGGACCGGCTGCCTTGAGGGCGCCGGTCAGCATTTGGCCCAGGTAGTGCAGCGCCCAGCCGCTGATCACCGAGTAAAAGCTCAAGATGAGCAGCGCCGAGATAGCGCCTAGCCAGCCGATCGCCTCCCAGGCACGGGAGGCGTTATGACAACGCGTCAGAAAGCGCATGCCCATGATCGGGCTGCGCCGGCTGTTGCGGCCGAGCATGATCTCGGCGATGAGAATCGGGATGCCCACCGCGAAGACGCTGATGGCATAGACGATCAGAAAGGCACCGCCGCCATTTTCGCCGACCAGGTAAGGGAACCGCCACAGGTTGCCGAGCCCTACCGCGGAGCCGACGGCGGCGAGCAGGAAGGTACCCTTGTGTGTCCAGATGTTGTCGGTGTTCATGGGGCGGGTCCGCTGGCGTCTCGACCGAGGGGCGCCGCGGCGATGTCGCACGGCGCCCCTCGGCGCTTGGGGGCCCGGTAGGACGCCCTGTTACGCCAACTGTGCGACACAATCGCGTCGCCTGACTAGAGGCCTTGCGTTTAGCAGCCGTTGGCGGCGACGGTTGGTATCCGCCGCCATGGCGAGGCCGGTTGCCTCAGTCTCGCGCGTGGGGTGCCAGGGCACGGTGGTCATCGGGGAGACGCACGGTGTCACCGATGGACAGGTCGCCGATGCCCTGGGTGCGCTCACCAGTACGCACCGAGATCAGGGCAACCACGTTACCGATACTGACGTCATCGATGCGGGCTTCCACCTTCACGCGCACCGAGTAGCCGTGGTAGCGGCCGGAGATGATGCTGCCGATGTGAGCGGTCGGGTATTCGTCAGGCTTGTCGGCGAAGTAGTTCTCGACGCTGTCAGCGCCCGGATTGTCCCATTCCACATGCTTGTGCATTCGCATAGCTCCTTATCGCACACTCTTCATTGGAGGCGCATATCGGTCGCAAGGTTCCCGTGACGCTGGAGCCAGCCCGGGCGGCTCGCCCCAGCGGGGGGGTTGGTTCAAGGACGGCTAGTATCGCCGCGCGACAGTTCCATGATCAAGCGTGTCGCGAGATACAGACGCGGAACGACGCTCGAAAGCTCCACGAATTCCTCGTCGCTGTGGTAGCGGCCCCCGGCAAGCCCCAGGGATTCCAGCACCGCTGGAGTGCCGGTCTCGGGGTCGTAGGCGTAGCCGGCGTCGGTGCCGCCGCCTATTTCGGCGGTGGTCAGGGCCAGGCCCAGTTCGTCTTGGTAGATGCCTTGGGCGAGGCTCGCGAGGTCGTTGGTTCGGGCGTTGTCGGGCAGCGGTGGGCGTCCGCGCTCGAGGCGGAAATTCACCTCGGTGTCATCGATCAGACGCTCGGCGATGATCGCGTTGGCGTCTTGCATGACGCGGTCGTACTCGGTGTGGTCGAAGTAGCGCATATCGCCCTCGGCGTGGGCCTCGGCGGGAATGATATTGCGCTTGGTACCGCCCGCGACGATGGTCCAGTTGAGCGTGGTGGCCTTGTCAGGGTCTCCGAGCTCATCCAGCTGAAGGAGCTGGTGCGCCAGTTCGAGCACCGCGTTGCGGCCTTCATCGGGGGCGCTGCCAGCGTGGGCGGCACGTCCCGTCACGTCGAGGAAGGCGTAGTTGATGCCCTTGGTGACCGTGGTCACCGACGACTCGCCGGCGTTACCCAGCGTCGGTTCGAAGGACAGCACGCTGTCCTGGTCCCTGGCGAGCTCGGCGATGAGCTCACGGGAGCCAAACGAGCCCTTCTCCTCATCGGGGTTGAACACCACGGTCAGGCTGGCATAGGGGGCGCTGTCGAGCGCCTTGAGCATATCGAGGGCATGCAGGATCACCGCCACGCCGCCCTTGGCATCACCGACGCCGGGGCCGTAGGCGCGCTCGCCATCTTCGCGATAGGGGCGTTCGGCGACGGTGCCGCGGCCAAAGACGGTGTCATAGTGAATCATCAGCATCAGGTTGCCTTCGCCGTTCCCTGCGTGGCGGCCAACCAGCGTGGTGCCGCCGAAGGCCTCGGCCGGGTGGCGCTCCAGGCTGAAGCCGAGGGCCTCCAGGCGGCTCGCCAGCAGCGCTTCGACCTTGGCCAGGTCATCGACGTCACCGGTGCCGGAGTCCATGTTGACGAGCGTTTCCAGGGTCTCCAGGAAGGGCGCCCTCTCGGCCTCGGCCAAGGCCATGATGGCCTCATCGGGGGCGGCATGGGTCGCCCCTGAGACGCCCAGCATGGCCAGCATCAGCGTAGGCGCTGCATAGCGTGACGCGGTGTGGCGCAGGGTGTTGAACAGCCAAGCGAGGCGGGGTGGCCGGGTGTTGCGCGAACGCGACGTGCCGAGTGGCTTGGGGCAAGCGCTGGAGCGGGGCGCGGCCTGCGTCCTGAGTCCTGTGTTAACTCCCGTGCTGTCGCCCGTAGTGCCGCGAGTAGTGCCGCGAGTAGTGCCGCCAGTAGTGCCGCCAGTAGTGTCTTGCATGACCATGATGCCTCCTTGCTGGGGTAAGGTGGCCCGGAGCTTGGCGTGATGTCATCTCGAGCCGACCCTGAGTCGCTGTGGAAGTGCCTGGAGTCGCCCCGGGGTCTAGTGACGCAGCGTAAGGGGCTCCCCTTGGGTAGCGTAGCTCAGGCCCGGCCCCGACAGGCTGGAGCAGAAGGCAAAAGGCAGAAGGCCGGATCAGAAGGCTGGAGCAGAAGACTAGAGCAGAAGGCCGGATCAGAAGGCTAGAGCAGAAGGCTGGAGCAGAAGACTAGAGCAGAAGGCTAGAGCAGAAGGCTAGAGCAGAAGGCCGGATCAGACGGCTGGATCAGACGGCTGGAGCAGAAGGCTGGAGCAGAAGGCTGGAGCAGAAGGCTAGAGCAGAAGGCCGGATCAGACGGCTGGAGCAGAAGGCTGGAGCAGAAGGCTGGAGCAGAAGGCTGGAGCAGAAGGCTGGAGCAGAAGGACAGCGCGCCAGGACGAACCGTGCGTCAGGACACACCTTGCCCATGCCGACCGTCGGCACCGGTCCCGGTGGCCGGGTAGCCGATACGCCACTGCCCGCCGAGGCGGGCAGTGGCGTGGTGGACCGGACGGGTGCGGCAGACCCCGGGGACCGGACGGTCCGCGGGGCGGCGCGTGCTCGGGCCTTTACTTCTTGCCGGCGCGCTTGCGCTCGTTCTCGGTCAGGAACTTCTTGCGCAGGCGGATATGGGCCGGCGTGATCTCGACCAGCTCGTCATCGTCGAGGAACTCGATGGCCTGCTCGAGGGTAAAGCGGACCGGCGGGGTCAGGACGATGTTCTCGTCGTTGCCCGAGGCGCGCATGTTGTCGAGCTTCTTGCCCTTGGTCGGGTTGACCACCATGTCGTTGGCACGGTTATTGATGCCGACCAGCATGCCTTCATAGACCTCGGTGCCGTGGTCGATGATCAGCTTGCCGCGCTCCTGGAGGGCGTACAGGGCGTAGGCCAGGGCCTTGCCGGGCACCATGGAGACCAGCACGCCATTGCGACGCTCGATGGAGGCGTCGGGCTTCAGGTCGCCGTAGTGATCGAAACGGCTGGTCAGGATGCCGGTGCCGGAGGTCAGGGTCAGGAACTGGCCGCGGAAACCGATCAGGCCGCGGGCGGGGATGATGAAGTCCAGGCGCACCCGGCCCTTGCCGTCGGGGTTCATGTTCTTCAGCTCGCCCTTGCGGTAGCCGAGCTCTTCCATGATGGAGCCCTGATGCTGCTCCTCACAGTCGATGATGACCTCTTCGTAAGGCTCCTGCTTGACGCCGTCGATCTCGCGGATGATGACCTCGGGGCGGCCCACGGCCACCTCGAACCCTTCGCGACGCATGCTTTCGATCAGCACCGACAGGTGTAGCTCGCCGCGGCCGGAGACGATGAACTTCTCCGGTGATTCGCCTTGCTCGACGCGCAGCGCCACGTTGTGGATCAGCTCCTGGTCGAGACGGTCCTTGATGTTGCGGCTGGTGACGAACTTGCCGTCCTTGCCGGCGAAGGGCGAGTCGTTGACCTGGAAGGTCATGGACACCGTGGGCTCGTCGACGGTCAGGGCCGGCAGCGCCTCGACGGCGGCCGGGTCACAGATGGTGTCGGAGATGGCCAGGCTGTCGACGCCAGTGATGCAGACGATGTCGCCGGCGGTGGCCTTGTCGGTCTGGACGCGCTCGAGGCCCATGTGGGTCATGACCTGGCCGATCTTGCCGCGGCGGGTCTGGCCTTCCTTGCTGATGACCGTGACCTGCTGGTTCGGCGATACGGAGCCGCGGGTAATGCGGCCAAGGCCGATGACGCCGACGTAGCTGGAGTAGTCCAGTGCGGAGATCTGCATCTGCAGCGGGCCATCGAGTTCGACCTTGGGCGGCTCGACGATGTCGACGATGGACTGGAACATCGGCGTCATGTCCTCGGCCAGCTGGTCGGGCTCAGGCCCGGCGATGCCGTTGAGGGCAGAGCAGTAGATGATCGGGAAGTCGAGCTGCTCGTCGCTGGCGCCGAGGTTGTCGAACAGGTCGAAGATCTGGTCGATGACCCAGTCCGGACGCGCGCCGGGGCGGTCGATCTTGTTGACCACGACGATCGGGCGCAGGCCTTGGTCGAAGGCCTTCTGGGTCACGAAGCGGGTCTGCGGCATGGGGCCATCGACGGCGTCCACCAACAGCAGGACCGAGTCGACCATGGACATGACGCGCTCGACTTCACCGCCGAAGTCGGCGTGTCCAGGGGTGTCCACGATATTGATGTGGTAGTTCTGGTCGTCGGGAGAAGTCCAGCGGATCGCCGTGTTCTTGGCCAGGATGGTGATGCCGCGTTCCTTCTCCTGGTCGTTGGAGTCCATGATGCGTTCCTGGCCCTCGGCCTTGCGGTCCAGAGTGCCGGACTGGCTGAGTAGCTTGTCGACCAGGGTGGTCTTGCCGTGGTCGACGTGAGCGATGATGGCAATGTTGCGAAGATTCTCGATCACGACGGGATCCTGCTGGAAAAAGTGGGGCAGCATTATAGGGCCAGGGCCGCGACGGCTACCAGCGTTGTCCGCAGTTATCTCGACCTTGTTCGGCAAGATCGCCAAGTTTCAAGCACCTGCGAGCAGGTGCGCACGGCGTACATGGGGACGTTGGCGCCAGTTTCGACCTTTTCAGGCCCGTTGGGTAATGATTTCGGCGCGACAGGCCTTGAGCCGCACGGCCAGATCCTCGATGGCGCGTTGATCCAGCGCGGGATCGAAGCCACCGAGGCGGTCGAACCAGGTGCGCTCGACGCCCAGTCCACGAGTGTCTCGCCGCTGCCAGCGTGCCCAGCTGAGCATGCAGGTGCGTGGCGGCCTTACCACCGAGCTGGTGCCCTGCTTGGCCGCCATCAGCATGCGCTCGATCCAGGCGTTGTCGAGGCTGCCCTGGCAGAAGCCGAGCATGCGCCCATGGCTGTGGGAAGCGGCCATGTTCAGGCGCCGGCCAAGGGGGGCCGGCAGGCAGCCGACGACGCGGGCCAGGTGAGAGGGAATATCGATATCCAGAAGCGCGACGGCGTCATCGTCGGCGACCAATATTTCGCAGTGGCCGGCGTACGACGACGTCAACCGTCGGGCCTGCACGAGCAGTCGAGGCAGTCCCTTGCCGGCGGATCTGGCATCAATGATCAAGCTGATGTACACGACGACACTCCATGGCGGGTGGCGCCGGCCACTGGGCGGTGGTCGGAGGCAACGTAATAAAGTGTATCTTTACGTTGCATTTGGTTCCAGTTCGGCATGCGGTCGGCGCCCTATTTGGGGGAGTCATCCTGAAACGCAGCAGATTGCACTGTTTTTGTGCACAATAAGTGATCTCGCACCATGAAAGAGCAAAACAAGTGCCTCGTGCCCGTCAAAATGTGCCGCTGCTAGCAGTATGGTTCATCATGGCGCATCCTTTGAAAAATATATTGGTCTATAAATCAACAGCCTGAATTTGTTTTTTGCCAGCTTGGTGCAGGCATGGCACGCAAGCTGCATTTGACGTGACTAGAGTCATCTTGCCGCGCACGCTGCCATGGGCAGTCGCCGGGCGGCGTGCTACAACAGATCGCGGTAACCCTTTTGTGCCGAGGGTCATCCCTCTATTGGCGTCGGTGGCCGTGGGTCGCCGAGCCGTCGAAGACTCGAGTCACGCAACAAGCTCAACGTGGAGGACCACATGTCAGACAAGACACTCGCCCTGATTGAAGAACATGATGTGAAGTGGATCGACCTGCGCTTCACCGACACCGCCGGCAAGGAGCAACACGTCACCATTCCTGCGCGTGATGTGGACGAAGAGTTTTTTGAAAACGGTCAGATGTTTGATGGCTCCTCCATTTCCGGCTGGAAAGGCATCAACGAGTCCGACATGATCCTGCGTCCGGAAGACGGCACCGCCTTCCTTGACCCGTTCACCGAAGACACGACCCTGATTCTGCGCTGCGACATCATCGAACCGGCCACCATGCAGGGTTACGAGCGTGATCCGCGCTCCATCGCCAAGCGTGCCGAGGCCTATCTGCAGTCCACCGGCCTGGGTGATACCGCCTTCTTCGGTCCGGAGCCCGAGTTCTTCATCTTCGATGAGGTGCATTGGAAGTCAGATATCGAAGGCTCGATGTACAAGATCAGCTCCGAAGAGGGCGCCTGGTCTACCGATCGCGCCGTGGAAGGCGGCAACCTGGGCCACCGTCCGCGGGTCAAGGGTGGCTACTTCCCGGTGCCCCCGGTCGACAGCTTCCATGACATTCGTGGCGCCATGTGCAACACCCTCGAGGCCATCGGCCAGAGCGTCGAAGTGCACCACCACGAAGTGTCCAACGCCGGCCAGAACGAAATCGGGGTCAAGTTCAACACCCTGGTCAAGAAGGCCGACGAAGTGCAGGAAATGAAGTACGTGATCCACAACGTGGCCCACGCCTACGGCAAGACCGCGACCTTCATGCCCAAACCGCTGGTCGGCGACAACGGCAGTGGCATGCACGTTCACCAGTCTTTCTGGAAAGATGGCACCAACCAGTTCGCCGGTGATGAATATGCCGGTCTGTCCGAGATGGCGTTGTTCTACATCGGCGGCATCATCAAGCATGCGCGTGCCCTGAATGCCTTCACCAATGCCTCGACCAACTCGTACAAGCGTCTGGTGCCGGGCTTCGAAGCACCGGTCATGCTGGCCTACAGCGCCCGTAACCGTTCCGCGTCCATCCGTATTCCGTACACCGCAAGCCCCAAGGGCAAGCGCGTCGAAGTCCGCTTCCCGGACCCGACCGCCAACCCTTACCTGAGCTTCGCGGCGCTGCTGATGGCGGGCATCGACGGCATCAAGAACAAGATTCACCCTGGCGACGCCATGGACAAGAATCTGTATGACCTGCCGCCGGAAGAAGGCAAGGCCATCCCGACCGTGGCCGAGAGCCTCGACCAGGCCCTGGCAGCCCTCGACGAAGATCGCACCTTCCTGACCGAAGGGGGCGTCTTCACCGACGACATGATCGATGCCTACATCGAGCTCAAGTCCGAGGACGTCGAGCGGATTCGCATGACGACTCACCCGATCGAGTTCGATATGTACTACAGCTGCTGATCACGGCAAACAGGGGCGTCGCCCCAGACGGATCGGTGCTGCCACCGATCCGATGACAGGCCCCGCCGATGCGGGGCCTGTTCGTGTCTGGATGTCATCGGGACCGTGCGCGAGCCGCGCCTTGGCCGGCTCGAGGCGCGGCAACCTGCCATCTTGGCCGGCCGAGGCCACCGCGGCATGCTGACGAGATCGTCTTCTCGGATATCCCGATGACCTGCCTGTCTGTGTGTTCGTCCTGTTCCGCTCCCGCACGTCGGCGCCAGATGCTTTGCGTCTGGTTCCTCGTCGCGACGATCGTCCTGCCTGTCGACGTCAGCGCGCAGACGGTCTATCGAACCCGCGCTGCCGATGGCAGCGTGTTGTACACCGATGATCCCGACAAGGGAGGCCAAGCGGTGAACCTGGCGCCGGTGACGATAGTGCCGCTTCGCGGTGCCGCCGACGCGGGGCTGGGCATCCCCGCCGAGCAGGTGACGTCTTCCCCGTCGATGACGCGGCCGCCATCGGTGGGCGTGCCCTACGACATCGTGGCGATCACCGCGCCGGCGGATGGCAGCGTGCTGCCCACCGGCGCGGCCGGCGAGGTCAGCGTGCGTGTCGCCGTGGAGCCCCCGCTGGCGCCTCGTCATCGTTTGCGCTTGCTGATCGATGATCGACCGATGTCTGATACGCCAGGCGGCGTCGAGCCGCGTCAGCTCAGTGGGCTTTCCCGCGGCGAGCATCGCTTGAAGCTGGTGCTGACCGACGCCGATGGCCGCCTGCTTCAGCAAAGCGACGAGATTCGCCTGCATGTCCAGCGTGCCAGCCGCCTGCTGCCCGCCAACCCCTTGCGCCCCGCCCCCCCAACGATCCCTAGTCTGCCCGGCGTGCCCTGACATCGGGCGTTCGTCTCTCGTCCGCGGCGCATGTTGAGGCAATTGGCCTAGGGCTGCACCATTGCGGTGCACTATGATGGTGCAATGACACCGCCGGCGTGGCCGTGCGGCGGTCTGGTCGCCTGGCCCGCTTCTTGCAGCATACTGCGGCGAGTGTGTCTGATTCAGGCCGCCACGCGGGCCACGGTATCTAGCTGCCGGCTGCGTCCTCTGGGTGCCGGTCATCGCCTACGGGGTTGGTTTTTCTTTCTTTGGGTCCACGCCATGACGCCAGGCATCATCGAACATCTCACCACCGCCGTACTGTTGCTGGACGGCGAGTTGCGCATCAGCTGGATGAATCCGGCCGCCGAGTCGCTGCTGGCGATCAGTCTCAGTCGCGTTCAGGACCAGCCGCTGCCGCCGCTGGTGGCTGGCGAAGAGGACATCGCGGAGGTGCTGTCCAAGGCCCGTGATGCCCTGCATCCTTATACCCAGCGAGAGGCCAGGCTGGTGGTCGGCGGCGGTGAGGCGCTGACCGTGGACTACACCGTGACGCCGTTGTCCGCGGATGAGCTGTTGCTGGAAATGGAGCCGCGTGACCGGCTGCTGCGCATCTCTCGTGAAGAAGCCCTGCAGACCCGCCAGGAGACCATCAAGGTGTTGGCCCGGGGCCTCGCCCATGAGGTCAAGAACCCGCTGGGGGGGATCCGCGGCGCGGCCCAGTTGCTGGAGCGCGATCTCGGCGACCCCGGGCTCAAGGAATTCACCCGGATCATCATCGAGGAGGTCGATCGCCTGCGTGATCTGGTCGACTCGATGTTGGGACCCAACCGGATCAGCCGTAACGAGCCGCTCAATGTGCACAGGGTGCTCGAGCGCGTGCGTTCGCTGCTGCTGGTCGAGCAGCCCGGCGTCACCATCGAGCGTGACTACGATCCCAGCCTGCCGGATGTCCACGGAGACGAGTCGCAGCTGATCCAGGCGGTGCTCAATGTGGCACGCAATGCCGTGGAGGCGATGGTCGAGTCCGATACACCGGCGCCCACCTTGACGCTCAGGACCCGGGCTCGGCGCCAGTTCACGCTCGGCGCCTGTCGTCACCGGCTGGTGTGTGACCTCAGCCTGACCGACAACGGCCCGGGCATCCCCGAGGAGCTGCGCGACACCCTGTTCTACCCCATGGTGTCTGGGCGCGCCGAGGGCAGCGGCCTGGGCCTGTCCATCGCCCAGTCCATCCTCCACCAACACCACGGGCTGATCGAATGCGATTCGCAGCCCGGATGCACCGAATTCCGATTGCTGATTCCTCTGGAGAAGCGTGATGACTGATGCCGCACGGGTCATGATCGTCGATGACGATCGCGCCATTCGCTGGGTGCTGGAGCGCGCCCTGGCTCAGCCCGACCTGGTGGTCGAGGCCGTCGAGCGTGCCGATCGCGTTCTGGATCGCCTGCTGGCGTCGCCACCCGATGTGCTGGTGACCGATATCCGTATGCCGGGCATGGACGGCCTCGACCTGATGGCCAAGGTGCGTGAGGCACACCCGGAGCTTCCCGTGATCGTGATGACAGCCCACTCGGATCTCGATAGCGCCGTGGCGTCCTACCAGGGCGGGGCCTTCGAGTATCTGCCCAAGCCGTTCGACGTGGACGAAGCCCTGGCCCTGGTTCGCCGGGCGGTGGCCCATGCTCGGGAGCGCCAGCGTCCCGTCAGCGTCCCGGAAGGCCTGGATGCCGAGATCATCGGCGAGGCGCCGGCGATGCAAGAAGTCTTCCGAGCCATCGGCCGCTTGGCCCATTCCCACATCACCGTGCTGATCAACGGGGAGTCGGGAACCGGCAAGGAGCGGGTCGCCCAAGCGCTGCATCAGCACAGTCCGCGCTCGGCGCACCCGTTCATCGCTCTCAACATGGCCGCCATTCCCAAGGACTTGATCGAATCCGAGCTGTTTGGCCATGAGAAGGGCGCCTTCACCGGTGCCACCGCCCAGCGCCAGGGGCGCTTCGAGCAGGCCAACGGCGGGACCCTGTTTCTCGACGAGATTGGCGACATGCCCGCCGAGACCCAGACGCGGTTGCTCAGGGTGCTGGCCGACGGCGAGTTTTACCGCGTCGGTGGCCATACCTCGGTCAAGGTGGACGTGCGCATCATCGCCGCGACCCACCAGAACCTGGAAACTCTGGTCGCCGACGGACGCTTTCGGGAGGACCTGTTCCATCGCCTCAACGTCATTCGCGTGCACCTGCCAAGGCTCGCCCAGCGGCGCGAGGACATTCCGCGCCTGGCCCGCCACTTCCTGGCCGAAGCCGCCAAGGAACTCGCCACCGACGTCAAGGTGCTGACCGCGGACGCCGAGGCCCATCTCACGCGTCTCGACTGGCCTGGCAACGTTCGCCAGCTGGAGAACACCTGCCGCTGGCTCACGGTCATGGCGTCCGGGCGCGAAGTGCTGGTCGAAGACCTGCCGCCGGAACTGCGTGAGAGCGACGCTGGCGGCGCTTCGGGGGACTGGCGAGAAGCCTTTCGCGAGTGGGCCGACCGTGCACTGGCAGCGGGCCATACCCACCTGCTGGAAGAGGCGGTGCCGGATTTTGAGCGAATCCTGATCGAAACGTCGCTCAAGCACACCGGGGGCCGCAAGGGCGAAGCCGCGGAGCTTTTGGGATGGGGGCGCAATACGCTGACCCGCAAGCTCAAGGTACTGCTGCCGTCCCTTGCCGATGACTGAGGTCGGTGCCTGAACCGGGGAACCGAGGCAAAAACGCGAGCGGGGCGGGGCAGGGCGTGGAAGAGGCGGTGCCGCTTTCCACAA